>JADFPW010000002.1 GCA_022562105.1 Planctomycetota bacterium | reverse complement strand
CAGTTCTTAGCGCCAGCGTCGCCCTTTGATGGAGCCTTCGCGGACTTTTCTTTGTCCGAGTTCTTTTCGGACGTGCCGGGTGAGACTAAGGTATTCACCTCAGTTCCGTCGGCCAGCTTCTCTAGTTTAAATTCGGGCTTTCCCATAGGACGTTGACTTAATTATTGAATCGCTGATTCGCGTATAGTTATATAATAACAGATTCGGACCAGGAGCGCACGGTTCACACTAGATCGGGCCGTGAGAAAGCCGTAAACGTCACGACGACATTCTTCTTCAGAATGTCGCTAAGCACTTCAGAACTGAACTGACCGATCGGGCGACCGTTGATAGCAGAAATCTTGTCACCAAGTTTGATTACACTACTTTGGGCTATGGCCGAGTCGGGAAAGATCGCGATCACTCTAAGGTTGCTGCCTTGTCGAAGGAGATCGATACCGAATCTCGGTCTGGGGGAAAGGTTGATCGGGTAGCGCTCCCCACGTGTTAGCGTCATCACCAGCCTGTCGACGGCCTCGCTGCGGCCGGTGGATCTTGGGGTGGGTGGATCGACGACGATCCGGTGGGCGATGATGATTAGGCGGTGTGGATGATCCGGTGGCCCCCAAGGGATGACTCGGCGCGATGGAATGTACGATAACCAGCCGGGGCGCCGAGATTTGGCGCTCTTTGGGCGAAGGCCGAAAGAAGATCAGCAGATCGAAAAATACTGTTTAGGGCGGGAGATCAGTTGTGAACAGCACCGGAATCTGGCGGCTGGTTTTGGATCGGAACGATACCCGCCTACCGACGGCCATGGTCGGTTCTGGCAGTTGGATGCGATCCAAACTAACGCGTATGAGCCGCTCGTCACGGTGGGACACAATGAGCCCGAGGTGATGCGCTCGTTGGACCAAGAGGTTGTCGAGCGGATGATGGGCGTCGTTCTGCCTGTGAGTGAATAGCAATAGCATCGGCGGGCGGCGTGTGGCACGGTCGGGAACGAGGCGTGCCGTCAGACGACGAGCATGGCGTCCCCGTAGCTATAGAAGCGGTAACCGTCGTTGACGGCATGTAGATACGCCCCGCGCATCAGTTCCTCACCACCAAAGGCCATCACCAACGCCAATAATGTGCTGCGCGGCAAGTGGAAGTTGGTCAATAGAGCGTCGACGACCTTGAACCGATACGGCGGATAGATGAACAGTTGCGTTTGGCCTGTCCCCGACTGGACGGCTCCGGAATCGTCGGCACGGGATTCCAATACGCGAACGGCGGTGGTCCCGACGGCGATCACCCGACCGCCCCGCGCTCGACACGCATTGATCCGGTTCGCCGCGTCATCGGTCATCTCGAACCACTCCTCGTGCATGGGGTGGTCGGCCAACGAGTCGACGGTTACCGGGGCGAACGTTCCCATCCCGACGTGCAGGGTGACGGCAGCGGTCTGCACGCCGCCTTGCCGTAGTTGGACGAATAATTCGTTGCTAAAGTGCAGCCCGGCCGTGGGAGCAGCGATGGCCCCGGGGCGATTGGCAAAGACGGTCTGGTAGCGCCGGCGATCTTCGTTGTCGCGGACGTCGGTTTCCGGTTGGCGGTGAATGTAGGGTGGCAACGGCGCTCGACCGACGCGATCGAGCAGCGCTGTGGCGGGCTCGGGCGGCGTGACGTCGACCTCCCACCGCCCGCGTCCCAGGTTGCATCGAGCGGTAACGGACGATTCGCATCGCCGACCGGCAAATGTCAGGGTCTCACCCGGCGAAACGCGCGACGCCCCTCGGAGCATGACTTCCCACCTGCCAGGTTGATGTTCGCGGATGAAAAGGCCTTCGATCCGGCCGCCGGTTTGGCGTCGCAAGGTGAACTTGGCGGGTAAAACCTGGGTGTTGTTCAGCACCAGCAGATCGCCCGATCGCAGCCAGTGGGGAAGATCTTGAATCCGGCTGTCGGCGAGATTCTTCGAGGTACGCTCTACGGCCAACAGTCGGGCCGAGTCTCGGGGAGTACAGGGTTGCTGGGCGATTCGATCGGGCGGCAGATCGTAGTCCAGTCGGGAGACGTCGAAACGCCCGTCGGGTGTGGAATCCGGCTCGGGCTTCGGCAGCCTGGTGGCGGTGCCTATGTGTTCACTTTGCCGATCAGGCATGGCAGTTCTCGGCCGGCGAGGTGCTCCCCCGAAGGCGGACTACGCGCTGATGCCGTGCATGCGGTAGGTCGGGCTCGGCCCGACGCAACAACCAATGTCGGGCAGAGCCCGACCTACGATTCGTCCGCGAAACCATTGGGGTGCGCTTGGTGCCACTTCCAGGCACTGGCGATGACAGGTTCGATATTGGTGAACTTCGGTTTCCATCCCAACTCGGTCATGATCTTGGTGGGGTCGGCGTAGAGCTCGGGCGGATCGCCGGGTCGGCGGGGCGACGGGATCGCGGGGATCTCATGCCCGGTGACCCGCCGGGCGGCGTCGATCACCTCTTTGACGCTGGTGCCCGTGCCGGTGCCCACGTTGTAGTAGCGAAACGTGCCCGGCTCCTGCGAATCCAGGGCCAGCAGGTGAGCCCGGGCCAGGTCGTCCATGTGGATGTAGTCGCGAACCGCGGTCCCGTCGGGGGTGGGATAGTCGACGCCGAAGATCTTGACGTTCTCGCGCTGTCCGAGGGCCACCTGCAGGACAATGGGAATCAGATGCGGCTCGGGATGGTGATCTTCGCCGATGGTTCCATCCTCGGCGGCCCCGGAAGCGTTGAAATAGCGCAACGCGCAGGCCCCTAACCCCCAGGCCTCGGCGCAGTCGCGCATGGCCCACTCCATGGCCAGCTTGGTGTGGCCGTAGGGGTTGATCGGGGACTGCGGGATGTCCTCGGTGATGGGCACCGAAGCAGGGACACCGTAGGTCGCGCAGGTCGAGCTGAAGACGAACCGTCGGATGTCGGCCCGTTCCATTTCCTGGAGGAGGCGGACGGTGTTGATTACGTTGTTCTCGTAGTATTTTAGCGGCTGGCTGACCGACTCACCGACGTCCAGATGGGCAGCGAAGTGCATGATTCCGTCGAACGCGCCGTCGGTCAGGGTCGACCGTACGAGCGTCCTGTTGGCCAAGTCGCCTTCGATGAACCGCGCTCGCTGGTCGACCGCTGCTCGGTGCCCGGCGCACAGGTTGTCCAACACGACCACGTCATGTGCGGCGTCACATAGATGTCGCACGCAATGGCTTCCGACATACCCGGCGCCACCGGTTACTAGCACGTTCACGGAGTGTCTCCTTCGGTTGGAGTGAAGTCGGCGATCACCTCGCTCAGTCGAGACACACTCATCACCGCGGAACGAAGCACGAAGACGCGCTTGCGGTTGGGTGTGATACCGTCGGTAGCCGCCGCTAGAATATAAACTTCCGGCGACGCGTGCCCGTCGCGACAATCGTGTACATCAGCCTCGCTCAACCAGAAACCCGTCGCGGTGACCGTATCCAGGAGTCCCAGGTATACCGTAGGGCTGCCGGTATCCAGAACGACGCGCTGGCCCACCAAAGCATCGAGTTCATCGCTCATTTCGATCGTCCGGGCGTCGTTCAAGACGGGTCGCCCGTCGCCCCGAGCCATGGTACGGGAGCTCGCGCTCCGTGGTCAATGACAGTTTCCAGGAGCGTTTCGAGTGGGGTCCGTGGCGTCATCGGCGGGTCGATCTTCTGCCGACATGTGTGGCACCGGTGGCATGTGTGGCACCGGTTTGTAACCGGTGGGTTCAGGGTTCAGGATAAACCGGTTCACCCACCGGTGCGTTGGGTGCCACTGGTGGCTTGCCCACCAGTGTTCCGGGCCGTGACGCTGCCGCATGCAATCCACGCCCAGGGGTTATCTTCTCCATCATCAGGCTCCGCATCTGGTAGGTGCCGAGCCTTGCTGTCCCACTGCGCACTGGTGGACAAGCCACCAGTGGCACCCGGCGGTATCCGCTCCCTCACGGTCGCGGCTCGGATAGCGACGCCGAGTCGGGGACGGCACTCTAGAGGGTACCGAGGAACGCAAGCACCTGAGCCTTCTCCTCATCCGACAGGGCGTTGTACGCATCGCGTGCGGCGGCGCCTTCGGCCTCGTGCAGCATGATGGCATCCTGGATCGTGTCCGCCTCGCCGGTGTGGAAATACGGTGCGGTCTGGCTTAGGCCCCACAGCGGCGCGGTTCGAAACTCCTGCATGCTGGCTGAGGTATCTTCGATGCCGAGGGCGCCGTCGGCCAGGATCTGGTGCAGAAGAATGTCCGAAAACAGCGGCACGTCCATCATTTCGCCGTCCACCTCGGCGACCAGCGACGGGATGTGGCACTTGGTGCAGCCGATCGTATCGAACAGCGCCTCACCGGCCAGCGCATCGGCATCGTCGGCTCCGTCCTGACGCGGCGGGCCGGCGAGCATGCTGATGAAGAAGGTCAAATCCTCAGCCTCGGCGGCGGAGAGCTCGGGGTCTTCAATCGTGTCGTTGTCGTTGATCGCCCCGAAAGTCAGCTCCTCACCATTCTCGTCAAACTGTGGCTCCACGGTCAGGCCGATCTCGGCAGCCATCGCGTCACGGGTGAACTCCGCAACCGTCGGAACCTGGGCTTTCCATCCCAGGCGTCCCACGCGGTCCCCGTTGGTGATGGATATCCTGCCGCTGATGCCGTCGCCGTCGGCGTCATCGGGGTCGGCGTTGGCCTCGATCGTCTCCCGAGTGATCAGATCCATCAGACCCAGGCCGAAGTTGTGCGGCGGCTGGCGATGCTCGAATAGATTGACCCCGTCCTGCGGGAGCGCCGCCAGCGCTAGATCGGTGGTCTGCTTGTGGAAAATGGTCCCCACCGCCGGGGCCACGAACTGCCCGGCATCGTTGATGATCGCGTGGCGCATTACGTTGACGTCGGCCGGTCCCGACCCGCCGATGACCGGATCGAAGTGGCATGCCCGGCACGAGTCGCCGTTGAAGCGCTTGCCCCCGACCCCACCCACGCCGGTCTCGAATCCGAAGTCGCGGTCGAACAATTCGCGGCCGCGAAGGAACCGATCCGCCTCATCGTCGCTGAGGGCACGTCGCGGTCCGCCATAGGTGCCCACTTCCAGAATCGGCGAATTGGGCGGCACCAAACCGGTCGAGAACTGATCTCGGCCTCCCAAGGACTGCAGGAATTCGTCGATGTCGGCCTGCTGGTCTGCGGTCAGGGCGGCATAGAGGTCACGTGAGGCTTGGGATTCTCCGCCGTGGGCCAGGATGGAGGTATTGAGCGTCTGGGCCCGGCCGTCGTGGAGGTACGGGCCCACCGAGGCGATGCCCCACAGAGGCTGGGTGCGGAACTCCGAGCCGGTGGCATCGCCCTGCTGGAGGCCGTCGGCCAGATCCTCCCCCATGTCATGAATGAGCAGATCGGAGAAGATCGGTACTCCTCCGCCAGGACCGTTCATAACCGGCACGTGACACGTCGCACATCCGATGTCCTCAAACAGATCGCGACCACGCCTGCCCTGGTCGGTAAGCTCTTCCGCCTCGGGCGCCGCCAGCAGCATGGCCCAACTGATCAAGTCGAACAACTCCTCGGGCGTCATCTCCGGATCCGGCACCCCGTCGTCGTCCGAATTGGGGCCCTTCATGGCCCCGACTTGGAAGTTTCGTGCGTCCTTGTCTGAAACCAGGATCCGCATGGCACTGCTGTCTTCGGCGAGCTGACTGTCTACGGGTAGCTGTGCCCGTTGTTCCTCCGTGAGCGGGTCGGTAGTAATGCCCATGTGGTTGAACAGGGGGCCACGGATGAAAGCCTCGATCGACGACACCTGCGCCTTGCGGCCGAACCGCGAGACGACGGCTACATCGTCGTCGCCGGTTTCGGTGTTGACTCGCCCGCTGATGCCGTCGCCGTCCAAATCGTCCGGGTCCGCCCGGGACATGATCTCCTCGTCGCTCAACTCGGCGATCAAACCTGTCCCGAAGAAGGGGATGCAGTTCCGCTGGGCGAAGATGGTCGTCGTCTCGGGCACGACCGGGCGGAACTCGTCCGCCAAGTCGAAGTCCTCAAGGAGCGGCCCAAAATTGTAGACACGCAAGATGCCGCCGGCCATGCCGGCAGACGTTGTCGGCACGAATACGCCGTCGGCGGTGATGTTGGCTCCAATGAAAAAGCTCCGGTAGAGCGTCGAGGTACCACCGGTCGTGGGACGCTCGTGGCATGCGGCACAGGAGACCACGTTAAACGCCGGTCCGAGTCCCGCGCTGCGATCAAATCGCTTCAACGCGACTTGCTGGCCCCGGTCAAAGGTCTCCTGCTGCTCGGCCGTCGCCCTGGGCATGGCATCACCCAGTTTCCCGAAGACGTTTTCGACGAGGGGCATCTCGTCACCGTTGGCGTTATCATTCCCGTTGCCGTTGGCGTTTTCATTCCCGTCGGGCATGCTGTCCGGACAACCGACCAGGGTCATGGTCAAGACCAGCAGGGGTCCAATCAATAGGTAAAACCGAGGGCTCGTCATGGTCAGATCCTTTCTCAGCTTGAAGCGAACTTACCGGCTGCAACCGCCCCGGCGCCAGCAGCACATAAAGCTCGCTACTTTACTTGTATGCCAGGAGCTTGTTCGCCACAACAGTTGTCGGTTGCTTGTGACACCCCGACCCAGTTGCACAACACTGTTTCGATACATGCGCCCCGACAATGGCCAACCCCGAGTAGCCCGCGCCAAGGCGGGCCGGTGCATGTCGTCTAGCCCGCTCCACCGAAGGTCAGCGTGACGGTCTCCGTGTGTGTGGCCGTCACTCCTTCGAAGTCGATGGTCACGGTTAGCTCGGCCGCTACGCCCTCGAGGTCTAGCTCACCGTTGAGAATCTCGAGGAACACCTCGTTCAGAAAGAAGAACCGACGGTTCGCCTCGAATACCCCTTCCGCCGCGCAGCCCGAACCGGAGAAGCTCAGGGCGCCGTTCTCGAGTTCGCTGATCACTCGTCCGTCGGCGACCAGGGTCAGCGAATGGGTGACGTTGACGGCGCTGTCGGCCGCCTCGGCGGGAAACCCTGTTACCCGGAGACGCGGCTCGACGTGGTTGCCGCCCTGAATTCCTTCAAAAAAAGTGAGCTCGCTGCCTTCAACGATCACCGCGGGCGGCTTGGTTTCATCATCGGCGGCGAGCAACGTCAAGGTCGGGGCGGCCGGGTCCGGCAGCGTGCCGGGAAGCTGAGGGGGAACGTCGAAGAAATCGCCCGGATCACCGATGGAGCGAACCAGGGCCAAGCCGGTCGAGGATCCGCTGGTCGCGGCCAAGCCGCCTACGACGTGGAACAGTCCCGCTCCGTCGCCCCAGATTCCGTGAATGGTGTCGTTGGTCCCGGCAAACTCGACGGTCAACTCGCCGGTCATCGGGTTGTAGGTAGCCGCATAGCCGTTTACGCCGCCGATCAACGCGAGGTCGGCAGCCACCATGAACACCGCGTTGAGCCCCTGGTTGAGATCGGAAAGCTCATCGCTGCCGGTCGTGGTCCAGGCGGTACCATCGTAGACACTGATCTGCCCGGTGACACGACCGCCGACGGCTACGATGTTGTCTTCGCTGGTGCCCCAGAGGGAGACGAAGTCCTGGCCGGAACCGGTATCTACCTGGGCCCATTCGCGGGTCTCGGCGTTAAGTTCGATAATCAAACCCCCCGACCCGACGGCAAAGACCTTCGATCCGATGCCCCAGACCTTGAACAGGGCCGTGGCGTTGCGGTCGTTTGCCACGTCGGGCAGATCGATGGTCTCGAACTCGCAACCGTCATAGTTGAGGATGATCGGATCGTTGGCGTCATTGGTGTCGCCGCCCACGATCCAGATGTCGGTCGGCGAACTGCCCCAGACGCCCCACAGATCCTCGTCGGTGGGAGTCTCCAGCACCGACCAGAGCGTGCCGTCGTAGTGCAGCGCACCGCCGCCTTCGCCCACCGCGTACACGTCGTCCGGGCCGAATCCGAACACCCAAATCAGCCGCGGCAAGTCGGGAACATTCATCTCCTGCCACGTCGCACCGTCGTAGTGCAGAATCTCGCCGGACTCAGCCTGGCCTCCGACGACGAAGACATCGTCCGGGGTGGACCCCCACGCGGCGGACATGAACCCAAAGCCCGTGGCGTCGAAATCTGCGGTCCATTGGACCACGTCTTCGACTGGCTCAGTGTTGTCGTTGGCGGTGTTGTCGTTGGGCGGGGAAACCGGCCCTGGTTGGCATCCGCCCATGTTGGCCGCTACGGTCCAGGCGAAGATCACGGAAAGTGTGGCACGCCAGATCATGGTTGCTCGCCGGGGAGTATTCATCAAAACCCATTGCCTCCTGGTAAAAGCCCACGAATCCATGGTCGGTTGGATTATCCATCATGCCGGGCGGCCGCCATCGACTGCTCGCAACCGGATTCGCGGTCGGGGAATCCTACCAGACCCCAAGTGGCTGGGAAAGCGTGACGGCGGACGCAGGTATTGTCGGTGATCCAGGCATGCTAGCTCCAGTGTTATGGGGGGCGAGGTTTCGGCCCGCCGCAGCCGGGAGGGCACTGCGGTGTGGCCAACTGCCCGATAATGACAATCGTCCGGCGGTCACCGGGCGAGTAGAAAGGGACGACTAAACCCCGGGCTTCGGGCGGTTGCTTTTTCCGGATGATGGCGGTAACATACTGTGAGGTCGTCGATGCTGCATAATGCCAAGCCATCCCTCCGCGTCCGAACTGCGTCGGGACGGGGTTGCTCAACCAACACCCTTGGACTCATGGAGGGTCGTGAATGGCCCGAATACTCGTTGTTCACTCAGATCGCTCGGCTCGCAAGCTGCTGGAAAGGCACGCGACCAGGCATCATGATGTCACCTTAACCACCAACATCGCCCAAGGTTTGCTGTCTTTGTCGAAGGTCCGACCCGATCTGATCGTCGTCGGTCTGGATGCCAAGAAGAAGGAAGCCCTGGAGCTTCTGAGGCAGTTGAAGTACGCCAAGACGGACGTGCCGACGATTGTGGTGGGTGCAGCCGGCGCGGGGGCCCTTCAGCCGGTGGCCATGAAACTGGGGGCGGCGGCGTTCATCGAGTATCCCGTCGAGCAGCACACCTTCGATCAGGCGGTGTCCAAGGCCCTGCAGCAGGACAAGGACGTCCACGGGGCCATCCCTCCGATCACCGAAGAGGAACTCCAATCCAACATCAGCGAAGTCGAAAGCACGTTCAATCGGCAGATGAAGTGCTTTGCGGGCAAGAACCAGGTCTATCTTCAGGCGCTCATTCACGGGTACAACCGAACCACCCGGCCGCGGATCAGCCTCAAGTGCAATCTGCGTCGGCAGTATGGTCAGCCGCCCAACGTCTACTACGAATACATCCGTGACGTTTGCTGCGACGACCCCGGAGCCTGCCCGGCCTACCAGGAATTCCGCGCTCGAAACTCCGCCTAGTCCAACCGTGTGGTTCATCAACCGACGGCCGGTGACGTGATCCGGCGTGGCGACAAGCATCCTCCATCAGCGGTCGTGGGTGGTCGCTGCCCACGGTCCGCTTTTGTCGCCGTCGACAGGAACGACGAACGTGTTGCGTCTATCCCGGGGGGATGCTATTAAGCTGCCGTTTCGATGGTTTCAGGCGCAACTGAATGGGGGCCACCCAGTTGGATGTCAAGCAGATCGCCGAAGAGGTGAAGCTCAAGAGTGAGCCGTTCCGCAAGCTCCTCGAGCAGATGCATCGGGTGATCCTCGGGCAGGACGACCTGCTTCACAAGATGCTCATCAGGTTGTTGAGCAATGGGCACGCCCTGATCGAGGGCGTGCCCGGGTTGGCCAAGACCACCGCCGCCGCGAGCCTTGGCCAACGTGCCGTGGATGAAGCACTCGTACAGGCGATAGCCGTCACGCTCCTCGACGCAGCGCCCAGCGTCCCGCATGATCGCCTCCAGTAGGCCGTCGTTCACCGATCGCTGGAACCATCGATGAACCGTGCTCTTGGATCCGAAACGCTTGGGCAACTCCTCCCACTTGGCCCCATTGTCCAGGATCCAGAAGATACCCCCCCCATTACTTTCCTCGGATCCGCCGGCGGGCGACCACCCTTCGGGCTCCGACGAGGTTGGGGAATCCGTTCCACAAGCCAATCCAATTGTTCGTCCGTGAGTTTCAACATCATGTATTATCATACGCATAACTCAGCGAAAGGTTTTGGGATAGGCTCTACTGAATCGCCGCTTCGATGTGGTGGCGAAATGGTTGCAGCGAGCGCGATTGGGGTGATGCCAAGCGCCCAGTAACCGAAGGAAGGACATTGAGGCAGCGACGGGCCAGCGACCCCTTGACCCCCCAGGCAGTGCTGCTCCAAGTTGTAGACCACCGCCGTACAAGGGCTTAGGCCATTTCCTCCCTTCCGCCTCCTCAACATTGAGCGAGATGGGTCGAGTTGGGATCAGGTCGCGCCACCCCCTGCCCGCCGCCCAGCTTGTCTCCTTGCGGCCCTGACGCACGATCCGCGGCAGCGATTCATGTTGCACCCAGTCCTGCAGATCAACCCCGATAAGCGCTCCATGAGGGAAGAAACTCCAAAAGTCGCGCCCGGTTTTGGCGGCCCGATTGTTCGTTCACCCCTTGTTTTGAAGCTCCACAAAAAACGTGGCGGTAGTTATCGATCAATCCACCTCCGCAAGCCCGGCACCTTGGCCTCTGCCTTTTCCTCTTTTCCTCTGCGGGTTGCGTCTAATTCGGACCGGTGACGTGATCGGCGAAGAAACCGTAATCGGTCAGGTCCACGTTGCCGTCGTCATCCGAATCGAACACGATGCAGTTGAAGGGCAACATGTCGGCGTCACTTCCGGTGAAGCAGCGTTGAAAGGCGCCGAAGTCGCGCAGATCTTCGTCGCCGTCGTTGTCGCCATCGGCGCCGTCGAAGCGATTCAGTACCACGGCCTCGCACGAGTCGAAGTAGACCGTCCCGCTTGGCGCGGTGTCCCTTGCGATAATGTTGGTGAACCGTCCCAGCGCGCTGCTACCCTCCGGCATGGTGTAGTCGATGAAGATCGGAATCCACGTATCGACGGGGGCGGACGCGTCGATGGTGTTGTCGGATCCGCCGATATCGATGTCTCCCGGAACGCCGCCGACGGCCCATTCGACCTTCAAGCCAGCAAGCCCCGGGCCGGTCAACGGGCCAGAAGCCGGGCTGTACAGGTAGCCGCTGATGCTGAGACCCTCGCCCGGCGACACAGTGATCTCCTGGAAAATCCCCGCCACTTCCTGCCCAGTGGCTTTCATGGTGCACACTCCATCGTCTGCCGGCACGGAGAAGCAGCTCTTCTGCGCTTGGGACACCCCGGTGGTATTGAACTCCGTCCAATCGGTGAGGCCGTTCGGCCCGCCGGGGCCGGCCTCGAAACTGCTGTTCAACAGTTGATTGGTCCCGGGAAAGCTGTCCCGCTCGGCAAACATCGAGTCGAAGTGCACCTCGCCGCTGGTCGAAGCATCGCCCGTGTAGATGCAGACGATTCGGGCGACGGTAACGTCGTCGGGCACCACCGTATTCAGCTCGACAAGCGTCCACTCGTCCTGCGGCGAATCCTCATTGAAGGGGAGGTTCTCTTCGGCGGGTGGAACATCTGCGTTGGCGTCGAATTCCAGCTTGATACCGGCGAGCGAACTGTCGGTCAGCGGATCCTCCGACGGATTCCACACATAGGCCTGCATGAAGATATGATCGCCCTCGTTGAGCACGCCCAAACTCTGGAACAAGCCGGAAAACGGCTCATTACTGCCCAGCTTCAGGCTGGCGGATCCATCCAACGCCACGTCATCAGACTTTTCCTGATCACCGAACCCGACCCAGTCATCGATGCCCACGCTGCTTTGCCCGGTACTGGTACCGGCCGTCTCGAAATCGCCGTTGACTACCAGGTTTTCGCTGCCGTCGGCGGCGACCTGCACGTCGTCCCAGTACGCCGCCCCGAAGACATCACCCGGTACCCATTGGAGCTTGCAGGTCACGCGGATCTTCGTCGTGCTCGATGGAGCTGCCGTCGGACCGATCACCGCGGGAATCCACGTGTTGGCCGGCGATGAGTCATCCAGGACATACAGCTCCTCCGACGCGAGGGTGGAGCCGAAGAAGTCCAGGAACTCGACGACAAGTCCAGCCTGGCCGCTGCCGCCCAGCTTGTCGAAGTCGGGCGTGTACAGGTGAACAGAAACGGTGACGTTCTGGTCCGGGGAGATGTCGGCGACTTCCTGGAACGCTCCGCTGGTGGAGCTGTCGCCGTCGCCGAACGCCTTGAGCGCGTGCCCCGATCCTTCCGGAATCATATTCACAGTGTCGGACCGTTCGACGTTGATGCCAAACTCGGTCCACTCATCCGCGACCTGCGGGTCGATCGCTCCTGCTCCCTCGCCGGCTTCCATGCTACCGTTCTTGACCAGGCTCACCCGCGCCCATAAAGCGCCCGGCAAGAAAAAGTGCATCGCCAAGAGCGTCACCGCTAGAGT
The DNA here is from genome assembly GCA_022562105.1 of Planctomycetota bacterium. GTDB lineage: Bacteria > Planctomycetota > Phycisphaerae > UBA1845 > UBA1845 > JADFPW01. The sequence continues at coordinate 32,886 of JADFPW010000002.1, read as the reverse complement.
CGATCGTGTCATGAGTTCTTTCCCCGCTGCTAGCGTAGCCAAGCGGTTTCCGGCAAGGCGCTTAGGGCGCCGCATTGAAACCGTCACGAGTCAGGCCCCAGGCATAGAACGGCCGGTTACCAAACGGATCCTTGTCCGTCTTCGAGTCGTAGTTCACCTCTCCGCGATCATCCAGATAGCGTGCCCGCGGGGAAACCCGCTCGACATGGGCATCCAGGAAGGCGAAGTTGTTGCCGCGGCTATGGCGCGGTTTGACAGTCTCCCACACAGCATCGCACATGATGACCGCCAGGTTCGGAAGCGGAATCTTGCTGATGAGGCCTCCGCTGATTTGCGGAATGGGGTTACCGCCGCTGCTGGCGCTCCAGCTCCAATCGTTGAACCAATATTCCGTGTATAGAGGGTCGATCGTATCGCCCGCATAGTCGTATGGGTCGATGTTCGGCCACCAGCGCTGCTCATAGGCTTCCAGGTACAGTTCGTCCGATTTGAACACCGTATAGTAACTGTTGTTGCCGTCGTTGGTGTAGGCTTTCACGCTGTTGTCGCCCAGAGCGGAGGGGCATTGGAACGCCTTGAGATTCTTTAGAAAGGGCCAAAAGTTGAACAATTGATGGTACTGGTAAAACGGCGCCTTGGTGGGCTGTCCATCGTTGCCGGGATCCGGTGATCCGAGAATGTAGGGCAAACGACCGTTGGTGTTCTCGGTGTAGTACGTGGTCGTCAGAGCCAGCTGGTGAAGATTCGACAAACAGACAGTCGTCTTGCCTTGATCGCGGGCCTTCTTCAACGACGGAAGAAGAATGGCGATCAGCAGGGCAATGATGGAAACCACGACCAGCAGTTCGATGAGCGTGAAACCCGAGGATCTCGCGAAGGGTAGAGTCCGTTTCATGAGCGCACCGTCCTTGCTCCGGGCAACCCCTCCGTTTGCGAGAACTCTCGCGGAGCCAACTGCAGCCACCGCCTGGCCGGATCGGCTCCGCGGACTTCCCCATTCCTCTTCTTCCGGGCCGTCGCGGCCCGTCCGACACTACTGTCGCCTGGACCGTCTCAGCAACACCATTCCACCCAGGCCTAACAAAGCCACGGCAGCGGGCTCTGGGATGAAACTCATGTCCGTGAATTGAATCTCACCAAAGTTGTCCGGATTACCGACGTCGATCTGAGCCTGAAAGTACCCGCCCAGTCGTGCATCGTTGAGCATGCCCCACAGCCCGTATGGGGGATCCTCGCCCGGGTTTCCCTCATCAAACGACAGGAGCGCGCTCATGAAGCTGCCCATGTCATCCTCGTACGTGTACTGGATCGTGGCGGGATCCGACTCCGACAGGCTGTTCGGCTCGTAGATCATGCCCACCGAAACGGTCGAACCCTTCGTGTAGTTTATGCCAAACTCGCCGGTGAAGCTATAAAAGGGCAGGCGCCCGCCGAAGACGGCCACCTCGCCCGATCCCGCGTTGAGCATGAACACGCCGTCCACCTCCTGCGACCACCACGGCGACAAGTTCAGGCCGCCTTCCGAATTCGCCGTGCCGGTGATGGTCACATCGGAATAGAACTCGAAACCCGTATCGTTGCTGAATACATGTGAGCTGATCCCACCGTTCGACGACAAGCGGAAGTTGTGGCGGTTGGCGAACTCGCTGCCTACTCCGTCGCCGTCAAGCATCGAGTCGTTGATGCTGATCAGCGCGGGGTAGAGATTCACGGTGGTCACCACCGAATCGGAATCGTCGTTGAAAACGCCTGTGGTGATGATCGCACTGTCAATGAAGCCGGCCGAGGCGCTGGCGACGAATCCGGCCAAACAAACGCCGATGGTGGGCAAAGCCATCGACCCGAGCCTAAATCTTTCCCGTAACATCGTGGTCTCCTCCTTAGCCAAGCGCATGGCGATGACCACGCGCCTCTCTTGTCAACCGGTACAGTGCCGGCTTGCCCTCGCTCTCCCTCGGCCATAATGCTTCCGGGATTGTACTACGCACGCAAGAGGGTTGCAAGCGCTTTCAATGACGGCTAGGCTTTTATGGGTTGGCAGGCTAGGCGAGAATCCAAGGCCTGCCAGCCGGTGACGTAACGCATTGCCATACAATAGGTTACGGCAGGAGCTACGCCGGGCGGAGCCTGGCGGGAGGACCGCGCGAGCATGTCGATCGACGAGAAATCGCCCGAAACTGCCCCGTCCAGTCGACGCTTCCCGCCCGGCTTTCTGTGGGGGGCGGCCACCGCGGCCTACCAAATCGAAGGAGCTACCACCATCGATGGCCGCGGGCCGAGCATCTGGGACGAGTTCTGCGCCACGCCGGGGGCAACTCGCGGTGGTGATACCGGCGAGATTGCCTGCGATCACTACCACCGCTACCGCGAAGACATCGAGATCATGCGGCGGCTGCACCTTCAAGCCTACCGCTTCAGCATCAGTTGGCCACGCGTCATGCCCGAGGGACGTGGCCAGGTGAGCGCGCCCGGGCTGGCGTTTTACGACCGGCTGGTAGATGCACTGCTCGAAGCCGGGATCGAGCCGTTTGTTACCCTCTATCATTGGGATCTGCCGGCCGCTCTACAACGGCACATGAACGGTTGGCTCCACTCGGATCTGCCCAACCTGTTCGCCGATTATGCCGACCTCATGTTCAACAAACTGGGCGATCGCGTTCGTTTCTGGCTCACCCTGAACGAACCCTGGGTCGTCGTGGACGCGGGGTATTTCCGCGGCACCCATCCGCCCGGAATCAAGAACCCCGCCGAAGGATACCAGGCGGGCCACAACTTGATGCGCGCCCACGCCTATGCGGTAGCGTGCTATCGCGGGCACCAATGCGACGGCGGTCGCATCAGCTTCGCTCTAAACACGACGTTCAGTTTTCCGGAATCGCGGAGCGCTTCCGACCAGGCCGCAGCCGAACGGGCCATGGATACTTTCGGCGGTTGGTTCGCCGATCCGGCGTGGTCTGGTGACTATCCGGCGGTGATGCGGGAACGACTCGGCCCGATGCTGCCTGAATTCTCGGCGGAGGACGCCGACCTGCTGCGTCGCTCGATGGATTTCCTGGCCCTCAACTACTACACCAGCGACATCGCCCGATACTCGCAGGACAGTCAACCGTTCGAGTTTGACCGGATCGTCCCCGGGCACCTGCCGTGCACGGAGATGGGTTGGCCCATCATGCCGGACGGCCTGGCGCGTCTCCTGCGCCGGCTGCACCAGCGTTACGCAGGCCTACCCGTCTACATCACGGAAAACGGAGCGGCTTGCCCGGATAACGCCGACGAGCACGGGTTCGTCGATGACCAGGATCGCATCGGATACCTCGCCGGCCACGTGGCCGCCATGGCTGAAGCAGTAGCGGACGGGGTCGATGTCCGCGGCTACTTCGTGTGGTCTCTGCTGGACAATCTGGAGTGGACTGAGGGCTATTCCAAACGCTTCGGTCTGGTGCGATGCGACCGCACGACGTTACAGCGGACCATCAAAGCCAGCGGATTATGGTATGCTGACCTCATTGCGATGGGCCGCCTGCCCGCGGCACTGGTGGACAAGCCACCAGTGGCACCCGGGCTGCCCGCGCCAGGGCCGGTGGCCACGAGTCGTTGCAGGTGAGAATCATGGGTATCCGTACGAGGATGAACACCACCGCTGCAGTAGCGGCCCTGTCGGGTGTCGCCTTCCTCGCTCCACGGCTATCCGCGGCCACCATCTTTGAGATCACCGACTTCGCCGATCCGCCCTGGTCGTTGACCTACTACGATGGCTTCACCGGAACGGTGGGCGTGACCTCGCCGTGGCCCGGCGAGATGGGTTGGCAGGGCGACACGATAGACATCGAGTTCTTTCTTCCGGATGACGTACCGACCACGGCGTTGCACTACCGGTTCCGGATGGTAGTCACCGCTCACTTCACGCAGGAGTTCGACGTCGCCGTTCTCGCCGGACCGTCGCAGGAAGATCTGGTGCAGGTGCACAGCGAGTTTCTGGACAGTGCCCGCGTTCTGGTGGCCACCATACCGCTCGATCGGCTCAACCCTAACCAGTCCAATTGGATTCGCATTCAAGGCGCCGGCGTGGATGTGGGGGAGGGCGAACTGCCGGGGATTCAATGGAATCGTTGGGTGCTGACCCGCACCGAACCCAGCGCCGATCTGGACACGCTGCGGTGGGATCAACTGGAGCGCACCACGAGCTATCTAGCCGATGCCATGGAAGCGAGCGGTCTGGTGCGCGATGGTCTGGTGCTCTCGGACGACCCGCCGTTTCATCCGGCCACGCCTGATGCGGCCGGGTTCGCCCTCATCGGTCTTTGCGCTGCCGACCGCCTTGCTTTGCTGACTGACGCGGAAGCCCGGGTGGAGTTCATTCTCACGGCCTACAACTCGCAGATTGACGGCGGGTTTCCCGATCGAAACGCTGTGGGCCATTGGTGGCACTGGAATAATCCCTACACGGGCGAACACGCCGCGAATTGGCCAGACGAGTATACGACCATTGGATCGGCCCTTCTGGTCGGCGGCGCCTTGTTCGCCAAGAACCACTTCATCGAAAACGCTACGATTGCCGCCATCGCCGACGAGATGTACACGACCACGGATTTCAACGCCGCCATCCACTCCAGCTTGGACGGTCGAGTCTACGTGGCCTCAGACGAGAACGGCGGCGAGCTCTTCGGCTCGGTCGTGCCATGGAACGAATACGCCCTGATCGTCAGCCTGGCATTGCGCCAGGCGGACAACGCCCCGGCGGAAGCGATCGCGGGATTCTGGCTGGACCCGGCCGCGCTGCCTACAATCGAGTATCGTGAGATCCCCACGCTGACGGACAACGCAGCCGCGTTTGCTCCGGCGTTTTGGGTGCATCAACAACACTTCTTCAGCATCGACTTTGCCGGCCACCCCGACTTCGAATCGTTCTTTCATAACCAACGTCAAGCCGACGCCCTGTACTGCGCCGCCGATCTTGGGCTCACCTATCGATACGGGCTTACCGCCGGTGTGATTCCCTCCGGTTACAGGGCAGATCGAATCTACGATCATTCACACGTCTATTCACCGGAGGCGGTGGCCGCCTGGGGCGATGTCGATACCCTGCTGGAGTTCGAGGAGGACCAACCGGTCGACAGCGATTCGCGTTTTCGCTACGGCTTGACTCGAGTGTCGTCCCTCGATCCGGATTGGATCCCCAACGACACGGCGCTGGTCGACCATCTGTTCCTGATGTTCGGATTGGTGGAGAGCCTCGAGCCGCAGTTTTTTTTGCAGCGGTTCCCCTTCCAGGCGGACGCGGACCACGACGGAATTGCCGACACCTATGACAACTGCCCCCAAACGTGGAACCGCCGCCAGGAGGACGGCAACGGTGACGGGATCGGCGATGCATGCGACTGCGCCACCCCCTTCGCGGACGCGGACGGCGATGGCGACGTTGATCTGCTGGACTTCGGTGGGTGGCAACTCTGCACGTCTGCGTCCGGTGATGTACCGGAGGCTTGCCTCTGCTTCGATCGCACCGGTGATCATCGCATCGATGCCCTGGACCTGCCCGATTTTACGGATTGCCTGGAAAGCAGCGGGCCGGGAACGCCGGCTGATCCGGATTGTGGCGGATGAGGAACCGCCTCCGAAGTAGACACGCGGTGCGTGTGGTGACCGGCGTTTCGCTCGGCACTGGTGGACAAGCCACCAGTGGCACACGGGCTGGTGGGCATGGATGAACCTTCGCTCGATCGTTCTCGCCGCTGTCCTCGGCTTTCCTGCGCTGCTGCTTTTATCTCTCGGTCCTCGCAGGCAACTCGATATTCCCCCCGACCGAACCGTGGTGCGTTATTGGGAGAAATGGACCGGCGTCGAAGGCCAAGCCATGCAGCGGATCGTAGACCGATTCAACGAAACGCTCGGCGCTGCCCAGAACATCTGGGTCGACTACCAAGCCGTGGCCAACGTCGATCAACGCTTGCTCATCGCCACAGCCGGCGGCGATCCTCCGGATATTGCGGGATTGTTCGACCATATCGTGCCCCAGTTCGCCGACCGTGAGGCCCTGTTGCCGCTGGACGAGCTGTGCAAGGAATATGAAATCGATGTGGGTGTATTCAAGCCGGTATGGCTGGAGATCGGCCGGTACGAGGGTCGCCTCTACGCCCTGCCCAGTACGCCCTACACGATCGCCCTGTTCTACAACCGGCGGCTCTTTCGCGAGGCGGGTCTGGATCCCGATCGCCCGCCGCAGACCATTACAGAATTGGATGAGTACGCCAAGCTTCTGACCCGGCGCGATCCATCCACCGGAAAGATCGTGCAGCTTGGGTTTACCGTGTCGCCGGCCATGCTCGGCTGGTGGCACTGGATTTGGCCGGTGTTCTTCGATGCCCAACTTTGGGACGGTGATCGTTTTCGCGTCGACACACCGGAAGGTCTGGCCGCCATGCGCTGGGTTCGTAACCAACGCGTCGCTTTGGGTTCGGTCGGTTTAGCCGCGGCGGAGATTGATCCACGGCGAGCCAACGATGACGTCCTGTCCTTCGAGGCCACCGCTGGAGCCATCGAGGGAGCGCAGAATCCGTTTCTGAGCGAACGGCTTGCGATGGTCTTTCAGGGGCCGTGGCTCAGCAACTGGATTCAAACGTACGCCCCGTCGTTGGACTACGCCGTGGCTCCCTTCCCCTCGATCACGCTGGAGAAGCCCCACTATTTCGCCAGTACGGATAACTTCGTCATACCGCGCGGCTCGCGCCATGTCCGCGAGGCCATGATCTTCTTGAAGTATGTGTCCCGGCAGCAGGTATTGGAGGAGTTATGTAGCCTGCACGGCAAGGTATCACCCTTCCGCACGCCGCTTCCCGGGTTCTATGAAAACCACAAGAACCCCTATGTCCGGGTCTTTGACGAGATGGCCGGCTCGGAGCACGCCTTTGGCTACCCCGCGATGCCCACGTGGGCGAACACGTGGACCGAGACCCTGGGCATGCTGGAGACCGTTCTTCGAGGCCAGCGCGATGCGGATGAAACCGTCCGAGCTACCCAGAAGCGGGTAGACCAACTGATCGACGAATACCAGCGCATGAGCGATCGTCGACACGCGGGAGAATCCGCCGAATGAGCTCCCATAAGTCCACTCTGTTGGCCGGTCTGCTCTGGACCGCGCCGTGGTGGCTGGGCTTCCTCGCGTTCCTGGTCATCCCGATGGGCTTTTCGCTTTACATCAGCTTTTGCGACTATCCGATGCTTCAGCCGCCGGTGTTCGTCGGGGCGGAGAACTACACCGCCCTGCTGCATGATCCGGTGTACCACAAAGTGATCGCCAACACGCTGATCTACGCCGGTCTATCAATTCCACTCGGGGCCATCGCTGCGATCGGGCTGGCCGTGTTGCTGAATCGCCGGGTCCGAGGCATCGCGATTTTTCGTGCCTGCATCTTTGTGCCCACCATCGTGCCACTGGTCACCGCGGGCGTCTTGTGGATGTGGATGCTGAACCCGGAGTTCGGCTTGGTGAATCGGATCCTGCGAACGGTGGGTTTGCCCGACCCGAAGTGGCTGGACTCCTCGCCGTGGGCCATGTTGTCGTTGGTCCTGGTCAGTCTCTGGTTCGTCGGCTCACCGATGGTGATCTATCTGGCCGGACTACAAGGAATTCCCGAAGAGCTTTACGAAGCGGCCCGGCTGGACGGCGCCTCACCGCCGCGGCAGTTCTGGCATGTCACCTTGCCCGGGTTGAGCCCGGTCATCCTCTTCAACACCATCGTCGCCATCATCGGGGCGTGGCAGATCTTTGCCCTGCCATATGTCATGTGGCGCATGCGCCCAGGTCCGGACGGCACGATCTACTTCTACACCAGCTACATCTTCGACAACGCCTTTCGCTATCTGAAAATGGGCTACGCCAGCGCCATGGCCTGGATCCAGTTGCTGATCATCCTGGCGCTGACCGCGCTGTTGTTTTGGGTCAGCCGGCGAATGGTCTACTATCGGGGGGCTTGAAGTGATGGCCACAGAAGATCGTCTGCCTGTTGCACCCGCCGGTCCCCTCCGCCGACCGCTCTCTTATCTGGTTCTGTGCTTCTTTGCGTTGCTGTTTCTGACGCCGCTGGTTTGGATGGCGAGCGTTAGTTTGAAAGCGCCGGAGGAAGTTCTCTCTCCCGACATCCTCCCGCATCGGCCGCAGCTAACCGCATATCGGGATCTCGTTCGATCAGAGCACTTCGATTTCCTGCTGTATGCCCGTAATACGCTCATCATTCTCGTGCTCAGTCTTCCCGGCGTTCTGATTTCATGCTCGATCGCCGCGTATGGTTTTGCTCGGATTCGGTTTCGCGGGCGCGGGGTGATGTTCGCCATCTGCCTGGCCACCATGATGGTCCCTTTCCCCGTGATCATGGTTCCCAGCTACATGATCTTCAGTCACCTGGATTGGATCGGCACCTACAAGCCACTTTGGGTACCGGCGTGGTTCGGCAATGCATTCAGTATCTTTCTGTTGCGGCAATTCTTCATGGGAATTCCACGGGATCTGGAGGAATCCGCCACGCTGGACGGCTGCTCGCGCTGGGCATGTTTCTGGAGGATCATACTGCCGCTGTCCACACCTGCTCTGGCGGTTGTCGCCCTGTTTCATTGCCTGGCGGTGTGGAACGATTTGGTCGGCCCGCTGGTGTATCTGACCCACCAGGAACAGTTTACGCTCGCCCTTGGGTTGCAAACGTTGCAGAACCGCGCCGGCGACACACCGTGGAACCAAATGATGGCCGCGTCGGTGATGATCATTCTTCCCGTCTTGTTGTTGTTCTTGCTGACCCAGCGGACGTTTATCCGCGGCATCGCCACGACGGGTATGAAGGGTTGATGACCATCCCAGCGTCGGTAGGGCCAGCTATGAGGAAACTGTGGGCCGATCGATCCGGATGTGCACATCGTGGCGCTCGCCTGTCCGGACGGGGCAGGGCAGAACGTCGCCGCTCAGGAGCTTTCCGTCCAAGCTGACGGCAGCGCCTCCCTCGCCACGGGGGCCGTCGGCCCGCTCGATTGTCAGTTCGTAACTGCAGCCTCTCCAGGGTCGAGTCATCCGTGCCCGCCTCCATCCGGGGGGCATACACGGATCGATCCGCAGACCGTCCCACTCAGGCCGTATGCCCAGCACCCATTGGGTCACCACTCGGTGCAGCCACTGGGCTGAGCCGGTGTACCAGCTCCAACCACCGCGGCCGAAGTGAGGTGAGTCTGGCCCGTCTACATTGCCGGGAAGCACGTAGGGCTCGGACCAGAATCGCTCGGGATCTTTCAGTGCAGGGTTGATGGCGGTGAGCAATCGCCGCACCGATTCGTGGTCCTTCATCTTGCATGCAGCCGCGATGGCCCAGGTGGCGGCATGTGTGTAGACGCCGCCGTTCTCGCGCAGCCCCGGACCGTAGCGCGTGATGTAGCCGACACGTTCATCGGGTGTGTCAAACGCCGGTGCCAGCAGCAAGGCTCCGGCGTCGCTGATCAAATGCGTCCTGACCGAGTTCCAGCAGGAGACTGCCCGTTCGGGAGGAGCGACATCGTTGAGAATGGCCCACGTCTGGGCGTTCAAGAAGATCCGCCCGACTCGGTTGTCCCTGCTGCCAAGCTTGCTGCCATCGTCCAGCGTGGCTCGGAGATACCATTCGCCGTCCCAGCCATGCTCGTTGACGGCAGCGATCAGCGTCCGGCGTCGCGCGGAAAACTCCTCCGCCAACCCGGGCCATTCCAGACTCGCGTCGGGCACGGGATCGGTCGCGGAAGCGGCCGCTCTGCGGAAGATCTCCGACCAATCGGCCAAGAGTCCTACCAGAAAATGCCCTAGCCAGATTGACTCGCCACTCTCCTGCAGGCCGACCGCACTGAGCCCGTCATTCCAATCGCCCGCCCCGATGTAGGGCAAGCCACGCGGGCTAGTCCGGGCGAAAACCCGACGAAACGCCCGCAATACATGTTCGACAAGCGGATATCGCTCTGCATCATCCAAGAACGGTGTCGCATCATTCAGGATGCTCAGGTCGCCCGTCTCTTTGATGTAGTTGGCGGTGACGAACGCCAACCACAGCAGATCGTCGGTCATGCGGGTGACGTGGCCCTGCTCGGTTAGCGGGTGCCACCAGTGGTAGACCGATCCGTCCGCAAACTGACGGCCGGCGTGGAGGTTGACTTGCTCACGGCATTGCTGGGGATCGATGGTCAGCCAGACCTGCGAATCCTGTAGCTGATCCCGGTATCCGTAGGCCCCGCTCTGCTGATAGTACCCACAACGGCCCCAGAGTCGGCTGGAAACGGCTTGATAGCGCACCCAGTCATTTACCAGGAAGTTAAGCGACGGCTCCGGCGTGTCGATTCGATGGTCGGCCAGACGGGACCGCCATCCCGCGCGAACTTCATCCAGCGCCGCATTCATGCGATCAAGAGCAACTTCCGTTCCATCGCCGCTCCAGCTCTGCAGCAATCTTGTGGCTTCCCCGCGCGACTCACCGACAGCCAACGCGAACCCCAACCCGCGTTGCTGTCCGCCCTGAAGCTCAATGGGGACGCGCAACGCCGCGATGGGGTCGTCATGCCGGCCGAAGCTCGGTTCCCAAATCGTTTGCGTTAGAGCTTCCGGACTTCGCCGATCACCGTAACGTCCGATGAATGCGGACTTGTCGCCCTGTGCAGCCGACACCGGGTCGGTCGCCCCGAACGCAGCCACATAGGGGAAACTCGCGTTCCAGTACCCATCGCGAGCCGAAGACACCTCCCACATGTGGTTCCATGCGAAGACGGCCCGTTGCTCTGGATCAAAGGCAGTTTCGATGAACAGCTTGTGGAACTCTCGTCGGGGCGAGGGGGCGACGCCGCAGTTCCACTCCAGGCACCCGCATAACTCCAATCGTCGCGCTTGGTCCGTCAGATTGTGCAGCTCGACTCGCCACAGCTCGACGGTCTGGTCGGCATGGACGAAGAGCGTCCATTCGCTGCGAATCCCCGCAACTTCGGTGATAAATGTTGTGTAGCCGAGACCGTGCCGACATTCGTGCTTGGCGTCCGGCCGCCATACCGGCGCCGGTGCCAGCGACCACAACTCCTGCGAATCCAGATCGCGAACGTATATAGCCCTGCCGGAAGAATCAGAAGCTAGATCCTGTTGCCACCGGGTAATGACCGCTAGTTGCGAATTGTCGATCCAGGTGAAGCCACTGCCCGTCTGACTTACTGCCAGTCCCATGCGCGGGTTGGCGATGATGTTGGCCCACGGGCGCGGAGTCCGCGGGTCGGTGATCCAGAACTCCCGGCCGTCCGGCGAGAATCGGCCGAACTCCCCCACCACAACGGGGGCCGTTTCCTTCGGAGGCAGTTCGGTGACGGTCGGTGCAACCGCGGTCATTCCAGTCCTTCCCAAAGCAGACCTCTGGACGGAGACTCCGTATCTCCCTCCGCTGCAAGCGCTTTCATCCAGCGTACTCAGCTGGTCCGGTCGGGTCAATGAACTGGCGTTTTTCGGCCGATAACGGGGATCGCAACCCTCATGCGACGCCAACTTGCCGGGCGCCCAAAGCTCACGCTCATTCTTGGATGGTCACCGCTTCAATTTCAGGCGTTTCACCGCCCTCTGGGCGACATGGTGCTCCATGAACAGCTTCCAGATGAGACCCGTCCGGGCATTCTCGATAGCCAGGAGCATAGGTCCCTGGTCGATGCCGACATAGTCGTCGCTCACGTAGCCCTGATCCAGGTTGAATGCGTCGGCAAACCCAAATCCACCCGCTTTGGGGTCTCGCCAGACTAGCGGTTTACCTGCGGCATCTTTCAGATCCATGAATGCCCGGATGGCAGCCAAGCTCTCCTTCGGCGTGAACATAATCGACGACGCAGCAGCGTAGGGAGCCACCGTGCCTTCGCCCCACTCATCCTGATCGCTCAGGTTGGGCCGGGTTCCCGGCACGATATACCCGTCGCGGCCGACACAAGCACTCAACCCCCACCGGTCGGCTGACAGTGTGCCAAACCGGCCGGCCGCTTCGATGCAGCGCTGCCGATGGGTGAGCACCGCCCGACGCGAGTTCTCAAACCAATCGATGGAGGGAGCGTTCACACCAAAGCGGCTTGGATGATCAGGCCCCAGCGCACGGAAGTCGATCCAACAGTGGCTAAAGAAGTAGTTGAACAGCGGGCCTGACCAAGCCACCGCGAAGGGCTGACCGCCGTCGTGGTGCTTCATGGTGCGCCGTAGGCGAAAGTACATTTCGGGATCGATGGCATAAGCCGGCGTCGGCGATCCGGACGCCAGGAAGTAGATCAGACGCTCCTCGTCGCTGCTGTTGGACCAATGCCATTTTAGGAACTCACCGGATCCATCGAGATGCTCGGCATCGTCCGGCTTCCATCCCATGGAGAGATACCCGTTCGGCCCGACGGCAAAAGCACGCCAATTGGTTGAGTTCACGAGGCGGTTGCCCAGCTCGGCTACCTGGCCGCCGAAGTACTCGCCTGCGGTCATCACCCCCGCCATCAGTAGGGCATGATCGACGGTGCTGGCCACGACTTCGTAGCCCTCGCGACCCAGGCCGCCGGTATTCAGATCGAGAAAGTGGAGGTAGACGCCAAACTTCTTGTTGTCCTGCCGTCCCAAGAGGGTGGCCAGGACAGTCTCGGCCCGCTTGACGCCCTGGTGACGCTTGATCCAGCCGTGTTCAACCCCGATCGGCAGGGAAGATAATTGGAATCCGACTGCGGCGATGCTGGACGTTGGCCCCTTGTGCCGGTCTTTCGCCAGGCTGGCGGGTTGCCCCACTTCTTTCCAAAAGAACTCGAAACAGGCATACTGGACTCTTTCCAACAGCCGCTGATCGGCATCGGTGAACGAATAGAAAGCGGGATCGGCTGGGCTGGCTTTTGGAACCGCGGCGGGTCCGGAAGGCTGGGCCGACGCCGCCCCCGCGACAACGGCGAGCACGAAAAACCCGAGATGCGCAGGGAGCTTGTCAGCCCTCGACGGACGCAAGGTACTCATCATTGAAAACGCCCACCAAGAATCGAGATCGCCGGCCCCAGCGCCACCCGGGTTCGCCGCCTTCCATGGCCGACGTCGCCCGGTTGGCCAAGGTCTCCTTGAGCACCGTTTCCCGGGTGATCAACCGGAGGGCGGTGGTCAACAAAGCCACCCTGGCCCGCGTCGAATCAGCCATTCAAGAGCTGGGATACCAGCCCAACGCCTTCGCCCGCGGACTGATGCTGCGGCGGAGCGAGATTCTGGGCCTGGTCTTGCCGGACCTCCACGGCGAGTTCTACTCCGAGATCATTCGCGGGGCAAACTCGCAGGCTAGGGAGTTGGGATACAGCCTGATCATCTCCTCCACACGAGATGGGAACGACAGTCAATCGCTTCTGACGGGGACTCGCCTCAGATCGCTGCTCGATGGAGTGGCGATCATGGTCTCGGAGATGACCGATCGAGTGCAGACACTTTTGGCGGACTCCCCGATTCCCTACGTGCTTCTGGACGACGACATCGAGGGCACCCCGCATGACAGTGTAGTGATCGACCAACACCAGGGGGCCATGGCCATGATGCGCCATCTGGTGGTCCACTGCGACGTACGACGGGTGATCTTTGTCGGCGGTTTAGCCACCAACTTCGACACGTCGGCCCGCCTGGAAGCCTATCGGCAGGTGTTGCGCGAGAAGGGCATGACGGTCGGGCCGGACGACATCCACTTCCTCAACTACGAATACGACACCGCCTTCGACCTTGGCTTGCAACGAGCTCGCGACTGGGCCGGCGCCTGCGTCTTTGCCGCAAACGACGAGATGGCCGCCGGCATCATTGCGGCGGCACTGGCTAGCGGGCTCGCCGTCCCGCAGGACCTCGCGGTCGTGGGATTCGACGACACCCGCATCTCCCGTATGGTGCGGCCGGCTTTGACCACCGTGCGCGTGCCCATGTTCGACCTGGGTGCCAAAGCCGTAGGATTGCTCTGCCAACGCATTGCCGAACCCGCCCGCCAGCCGACCCAGATCTGCCTGCATCCCGAGCTTGTGGTGCGGGAGTCTTGCGGCTGCAAAGGGCGGGCGCCGGAACCGACCTGACCTGCCCCCAAGAACAGATCCAGTCCGTATGTTAGGATCATACGGAATCTGGACCTGAAAGGGAGGTTGGATCATGGCGATCGCGTGGTGGAGCGGTTTGAACCTGGACCCACTCTCAACCCTCAGCCCGTTACTCCGACGGGGCAACCGGCTGAAACGGTCGACGGACAGCATCCCCGCGCCTATCGAACCCATGCCGTCCATCTTGGTCGGCTGGCCCTCATTGCCTCGACGATTGCGGCTACCATCCGTCCTGGCAACAAGTTGCCCTCAGACGGCGGGCTGCCAATAGAGTGGTAATTACCACATTGGGTGCCGGAGACTCTATTCCACCAATTCAAGCCCGGTTCCGCGCCGCGAGCAAGACTTGCCACGTCCCATCTGGACACGTGATCCTCGGGGGCGTGTGAGCACAGTCGCAACTCCTTCCAGATGGCCCCGGCGGCTCGCTCGATTTCGCGTTGCCTGTACGGGGTGCGGTCCCGTTAGCTGCCGGTGGTGGCGAAGAGCCGGCCGCGAGTCGATCGGCGACCAATCGGTTGACTCGAGCCCACAACCCCGCGGTGGAACGCTGCTAGGAGTGTTTGTTCGCTTATCGCTGGTAGTCGCACCTTTGCAGTCGAGTGGTGCATGCTCTGGCGCGATTGACGAACGGGCAAAACGGTAGTTTTCCAGCAGCATGCGAAACGGAAGAGTGTTGTAAGTCCTTGAATAGCAGTGGATTACACCTCCCCGAGTAGGACTCGAACCTACGACCTAGCGGTTAACAGCCGCTCGCTCTACCAATTGAGCTATCGGGGATCCTGGCCGCCGGGACGGCAGGGTCGCAAATACTGGATCATCCACTCTATCGACCAGGTCTGTCGTGTCAACGAGCCGACTGGCGACCGGGCGGATCGGATTGCATGGGTGTATCATTCCCCGGCCAAATACGGAGGATCAGCGCAGGCAACTGAGGCGGCCGCTTCGGCTGGGAACATGTTGGCAATTCGGAGACAAACCATGCCTGATGGGCAGGGATTCCCGGTCGATGGGCTTTGGGCAACCGGGCGGTCGGGATGTCGCGTCCGATGTGTCAGAGGCCTGTCGCTGACGATGGCGGTCGTGCTGGCGGCTGGCGGCTGTGGAGATCGGGCTGGGGATGCGAGTCGGTCCCAGTCGCCAGGGGCGTCGAAGCCCAACATCCTGCTGATCACCGTTGAGTCGCTCCGGGCGGATCACGTCGGGAGCTACGGCTACCATCGGCCGGTTACGCCTCATATCGACGCCTTGGCCCGGCAGGCGACGCGGTACTCGCGGGCACATGCGGTGACGTCCTGGACGCTGACCTCGCATGCCAGCATGTTCACCGGGCTGTACCCGACCGCCCACCAGGTTCTCGGCCCGAAAGATCGACTGGGCGATGCCTACACCACGATCGCCGAACTACTAGCCCCAGCCGGCTATCAGCGAGCCGCCGTGGTCAGCGGTCCCTATCTGAGTCGCAAGCACAACCTGAATCAGGGTTTCGGCCTATACGTCGACTCGCCGATCACCCCGGGTGGGGACAAGGCGGCGGCCAAGGACATCACCAATGCCAAGGTCGAGGCCGCGGTGAACGATTTCCTACGCCACAAGCGCAGCACAAGCCGCCCGTTCTTTCTCTTCGTCTACGTCTGGGATCCGCACTACGACTACATTCCTCCTCCACCGTTCGACCGGCGCTTCGTGCCCGAGTCGGCCGAGCCGATTGATGTGACCGACTACGAAATCGGCGGCACCGTGACGGAGAAGGCGACGCCGGCGCAGATGGACTACGTGATCGCCCAATACGACGGCGAGATCGCCTGCACCGACGCGATGCTCGGCCGGTTTTGGGCGACGTTGAAGGAGCTGGAGCTATGGGATTCGACGGCGATCCTATTGACCGCGGACCACGGCGAGTCGTTCTTCGAGCACGGCACCAAAGGGCACAAGAACGACCTGTACGTCGAATCGCTGCACGTGCCGTTGATTGTCAAGACGCCCAACCAGAAGACCGCCACGGTGGACGACCGACTGGTCAACTTGATCGACCTGCATCCCACGATCTTGGAGTTGGCCGGTGTGGAGCCCGGGCCAACGATTCACGGGCGCTCGCTCTTGGCTGATCCGCGATCTGCCTCCGACCCCGTCTTCTTCGAGTTGGAAACCTCCTGGTACTTCACCCGGCAAACCACCGGCGAGAAGTACAAGAAGTCCCAGCATTGGCGGGCGGTCGTGGCCGACGGCAGAAAACTCATCCACCAGGAGGAGGACGGCCGGTGGGAGTTCTACGACCTCGTGGCTGATCCATCCGAGCAATCGCCACTCGCCGCAACCGGTGGCGAGGGGCAGCAGCGTCTTCGTGCGTTGCTGGCCGATTGGCAGACGTCGATGAAGGCCGTCGCCGCTACCTACGAAGCGGGTGGCGAGGCTGACCTTGCCCCGGACGACGTGAAACGCCTCCGCGGGCTGGGATACGTCAAGTAGCTCGCGACCATCGGGCTAGTGTAGTGCTTCATCCGTAGCGTTGTTTTTGTAAACTGAGCCGTGACCGTAAGGGAGCGGTTTTTCCGTCCCCCTCCCTTACGGTCGGGGCTCGGATAGGTGGCTATTCACATGAATCACTAAACTAACTCCGCGAGGATCGTCGGGGACAGCTCAGCCAGCGAATCTACGATCAGGTGGGCTCCGATCAACGCCTCGGCGGTGTGGCCGGTGGTGATCCCCACCGCGTACATCCCGCCCGCCCGGGCAGCGGCAATCCCCGCCGGGGCGTCTTCGATGACCACGCACCGTTGCGGCTCCACCGACAATCGCTCGGCGGCCAGCAGGAATACCTCGGGGTCCGGCTTGCCCCGGGTGACGTCGTATCCGGTGACGACGGCCTTGAAACAGTCGGCGATCCCCATCTCCTGCAGGGCAATTTCGATGTTCAACGGGTGTCCCGACGAGCCGACGGCCAGCTTCAAGCCAGCCGACACACACTCACCAACCAGATCCGCGGCGTGTTCGCACGCGGGGACGTTTCCGCGAATGCAGTCACGGTAGAGCGCCTCCTTCCGTTCGCCGAGGCGCTCCACTTCGACCGCGTCGTGTATCCCGAATAGCGCCGGGATGACGTCGCGATTCTGCCGACCAAACGTCGATAGGAACTGCTCCCGCGTGATGTCGCTCCCGATCTCGGCCGCCAACTCCTGCCAACTGCGGAGGTGGGCATCGGCCGAGTCGATCAGCACACCGTCAAGATCGAAAATGACGGCTTGTAGGTACATTTTACTTTCGATTGCTCAGGCACGCGGCTGCCACCCGTCGAACCACGAGTAGCGGAGTGCCGGCGGTGGCAAACAGGTTCACTCGACATGGGTCACGGCGGGTCTGCCTATCGGATAGTATTCGAGCCTGGCCCGCCGCATGGTCTCGGGCTCGTAAAGGTTGCGCCCGTCAAAGATAATCGGTTGGGCGAGCCCGTTGCGAATCCGGTCGAAGTCGGGGCTACGAAACTCGTTCCATTCGGTGCAGATGGCCAGGGCGTTCGCCCCGTCGATAGCTTCATAGCAGTCATCGAAATACTCGATCCGATCTTCGTATCGGGCCCGCGCCTGGCCCATTGCCTGGGGATCATGGAGGCGGACCGACGCCCCTCGATCGAGCAAACCGTCGATCAGGTCTACTGCCGGACCATCGCGGATGTCGTCGGTGTTCGGCTTGAATGCGATGCCCCAGACCGCCACCGTCAAATCCGTCAACTGGTCATCAAATCGCCGGGTAATCTTCTGCAGGATTAGCTGTTTCTGGGCCTCGTTGACCTCGTGGACCGCGTTGAGCATGCGCGGCGTCACCCCGTGCGAGATGGCTATGTGACAAAGGGCGGGCACGTCCTTCGGAAAGCAGCTCCCCCCGTATCCCGCGCCGGGGTAGAGGAACTGGAAACCGATTCGCTGATCGGTCCCCATCCCTCGGCGGACCTCCTCGACGTCGATCCCACAGGCATCGCAGATATTGGCAATCTCGTTTATCAGGCTGATACGGGCAGCCAGAAACGCATTCGAGGCGTACTTGGTCATCTCGGCAGCGGCCCGGCGCATGATCAGGATCGGGCGCTGGTTGCGGACGAAGGGGACGTAGAGATCCCGGACGATCTGGGCAGCGTCATGGTCGTCGGCTCCGATGATGACGCGGTCGGGACGCTGGAAATCGTTGACCGCCGATCCCTCCTTGAGGAACTCCGGATTGCTGACCAGGTGGACCCGTTTCTTGGATCGGGCGTTGATCAGTTTCTCGAGCTTCTCGCCGGTGCCCACTGGGACGGTGCTTTTCATCACCAGGATGGTGGTGCGGGTAATCAGGGGGGCCAGTGCAGTGGCGAACGACTCGACGTAGCCCATGTCGGCCGAGCCGTCCGGCTGGGGCGGCGTTCCGATGGCGACGAACACGACGGATGCATGGGCCGCCGCTTTTTCGAGGCTGGTGGTGAAAGTCATCCGGCCGGTTTGGCGACCCTGGCTCAGCAGTTCCGGCAATCCCGGTTCGAAGATGGGGCACAGGCCGTCCTCAAGTTCGGCAATCCGCCGCTCGTTCGTGTCATATCCCAGTACGGTGTTCCCGGTGCCTGCCAGGCAGGCGGCTGTCACCAGGCCCACATAGCCTGTTCCTGCAACGGTGATTCGCATGGTTCGTCCTGTAGCAACACGACCGTCGATTTCCACCCTGACGTCGGTGGACCTCGATTTCCCCGTGTCGCGTGGGGTGGTGGGAGTCTAGCGGCACGGGATTGGATGGATCAACCCGGCGTCCAGTCCGAAGCCTTCATTGACGCTGCATCGTGCCGGAAGCCGGCCATCAGTCTCCATGTCCTTTCAGCAGACGCACTTTCCACCCCGAGGTTCATCGGCCGACGGAGGCAGATTCCACTTGCCGCTGGGCGCTGGAACTCCTAGACTCAGGGTGGCAGCGCCATCGGCGTGGGTGCAACTGTTCGGGCGTGAGCCTTCACCCCAGACCCGGAGGTAGAAGATGGCCGACCCGCAGCGTCCCCCCAACCCGGATGATGAGTCCAAGGCCGGCCATGACCATGGCGTAGCGGTGGCCGTCGCACCGACCAAGAAACCGGCTCGTCCGATCCCCCGGCGCCTTCCGCCCTATCGAGTGCTGCTGCACAACGACGACGTCAACGTTTTCGAGCACGTCGTGCTGACCATTCTCAAGCTGACTCCGCTAACCATGGAAGATGCGGTGGCTCGAACCGACGAAGCCCATACCCGTGGTGTGTCTCTTCTGCTGGTCACCCACAAGGAGCGGGCCGAACTCTATCGCGATCAGTTCACGTCCAAGTCCCTCACCGTCACGATCGAGCCTGAATCGTAACCGGCAAAGATCTCCAAACTTTTCCACCCTCTTCGACCGATAATACTGTTGGACTGCGCAGCTACGCGGGATGCGAGGTCCACAACCTCCCAAGAAGAAGCCCAGATTGATTCGATGAGACGTACCGTCCTGGTTTTGTCGCTGCTGTTCCTGTCGATGGGGACGAGCACATGGCTCCTCAATCTGATCGAACAGCATACCAGCGCGGTGCCCCAGCAAATGGAAGCGCCTCACACCCTCGCCGCAGTCCGGCTCAGCGTCGTCACCGACCCGGTCCGTTGAAAACCTTAGCCCCTATACAACTCGGCCGATGCGGCGCGGTCGCGGCTGAATCAGCCGACCGACGGCTGAGCGTTCGCGGGCGACCGGCTTAGACGAGGCCGAAGCTCGCCTCGATCGCCCGTTTCCGCCCCATCTTCTTTGCGGCCACTGCCCGATAACTTGAGTCGCCAGGGCACCGTTCCGATGATTCGATCGGAACCTGGTGCCTGCGAGCTGCGCCCCGAACCGGTATCGGGTGTCGATGGTCGTAGGTGTGCTCGGGATAATCGCCATGCAACCGCCTGAGAAGAAGACTGAACGCGTCGAAATCGCGCCACCGGCCACCGATCCGGCTGAATCGGAAGCCCTGTCCGAACGAGCCGAGGAAATCCTGGAGGCCGTCGAGGCGAGGACTCGCGCAGCCGGCTTGACCGGTGCAGGAAGCGCCCCTTCAGATTCCGCATCCGGTCCGGGGCGGGCTACCCAGAAAGCCGCGTCGTCCGAAAGCCCGATGGAAGTTCCCCAGGCCAATCCCACGACCGGCTCCATGCAGGTTCTGACGGGTGAAGACTGGGCAAACGCTTCGGCGATGCTGGTGCAGCGGCAGCAGGAGGTAACCGCCGCGTGCTACCAAGCTGAGTTGGTTCGCGATGGGCTTGCTGAGTTCGTCGAGGAGCTCGCTGCCGCCGGCGACGTGGCCCAGGAGAAGTTCGGCCGGCTGGTAGAGAGCTTGGAAACCAGCAGTAACTCCTTCGGCCCTCAAGGGCCTTTGCTCAGGGCGTTGAGCGGTCGCGTCGACGAACTGGCCGAGAAGGCTCGGCAGACGATCGACGACCAGCTCCAGCGTCTGACCGGGCTGACCGCGGACAACCGGCGTGCCGCCGATGGCCTGCGCGACCAGGTTAATGCCGCTATCGCCGACAGCCGTACCGCGGCTGCCGCGACGCTTGCGGACCGCCAAGAGGATCTGGACGGGATTCGCATCGTCTGCGAGCGCGTGCGGGACGAAGTGCGTGAGCTCGACGCTCAGTTCAAGATCACGCTTGGGGACGATGCCAAGCGGCGCGAATCCGATCATCAGATGATCCAGCGTACCCTTGGGGAAACCACCCATCAGGGATGTGAGGCACTCACCAGCCACGGCCAGTCGGTTCTGGGCGGTTTGACCGAGAAGCTCGAAGAACAGGTGCGTCTCACGTCGACGGGCGCCCAACAGCAGATGGAAGCCACCGCCGCGCATCTGGTCGTTCTAGACGGCTTGACCGAGAAGCTCGAAGAACAGGTGCGTCTCACGGCGACGAGCGCCCAGCAGCAGATGGAAGCCGCCGCCGCGCATCTGGTCGAAAGCACCCAGCAGCGAATTGAAAAGATGGAACAGCGGGCCTGCGGTCTGGAGGAAACCTATAAGACCATCGCGGACCGTCTTGATCTGCGCGAGCGCAATCTCGAGGAAGTCGAGCAGCGATTGTGCAGCCTGCAGGCCGAATCCGACCAGGCATTCCGCACCCTGGAGGCTCGATGGAAACAAGGACGATCGATCACCGACGATATGGAGAACGAGCTGGATACGTTGCACACTAGAGCGGTGAACACCATCGAACGTCACCAGGACGCGGCGGGTGAATTGGAAACTCGATTGGCCTCGGTACAGGATCGCTTGGCGGGCATCGAACACGCCCGGGACCAATTGACCACCACCGTCGAAGACAGCCACGAACGGGTCGCGAAATTGCGAGCAGAGACCGAAAGCATTCACTGCCTCTTGGACGCCGAATCCCGACGCAGTATGGCCCTAGTCGAGGATGGGCGCCGCGGACTCGATGGCCTGGATACTCAGGCGTCAGCCCTGACCGAGCATCTGGAGAAGACCATCGCGTCCGCCTCGTCCGATGTGGAGAGGATGACCCACCAGGCGAGCCACGCATTCGGGCAACTCACCGAAGCCATCGGCGCTTGCGAGTCGGCCCAGCGCACCACGGAATCGACATTGACGAACATCGGCGCCACCTGCCAGCACGCCGAGAAACTCCACGTGGCACTCCAGGAGGGCCTGGCAACGGCTGGAAACCGGATGGAGCACCTCACGACGCTCGTCGAGCGATACGAGCACGCCAACGGCCAACAGCAGGAGCAGAACGACGCCGGCCGCTGCCTTACCGAGCAATTGGAGAGCGCCATCCAAGACGCTCACCTGGCCGTCAGTGAGCAGAACCAGCTGGTCAGCGAAACGGTCGCCGAGTGCGATCGAACGCATCAAGCACTAAGAGCGACCCTGGAGAGCGGCCGGCGAATCGACGACCAATTGGTCTCCCTCAACCAGGCCGGTCGGCAGATCAGCGCCATGGTTACCGGCAACATCACCGATGCCCACGCCGCCGCCGACCACCTGGTCGCCACGCTCCAATCCGCCACCGAGGGGGCAGCCGCCATCGAGTCGCGGACCCACTCCACCATCGACGAGCTCCGCCGAGTCCACGAGGCCAGTGAAACAGCCGTCGAGTTGCACGAGCGGCGCATCAAACACGCCATCGACGGGGGAGTCGAGCTCGAGAAACGGATGACCGGTCTTCAGACTGATCTGGCCGAGAAAACCGAGCAAGCCGAGACCGCGGGCGAGGCAGCCCGGCAGGGCGCCCAACTCGTCGAACGGGGTGTCGGGGGGATGCGCCAACTCCTCACGACGTTGTCCGCCACCGCCGAGAAAGTCCGCACCCTCAACACGGAAAGCCAGCAGCACCAAACCAAGCTTAGCCGCGCGCTGGAGTCCGCGGCCGAGATGACCGACAGTCAGAAAAAGCAATCGGAACTCCAGCAGGAGACGACGAAGACCCTCACTCGTCAACACGACGAGTCGCGTGCGCTGCTCGCCGAACTGGCCACCGCCCAGGACGACGCTGCCCGATCCGTCAAGAACGTCACCGAGGCTTCCGCTGAGTCGGCCCGCGCTCTCGAGGTATTCACCGAGCTGTTTGCCCATGCGGAGGCCAAACAGCAGATGTTTGAAGACGGTCAGCGACTGGCTAAACAGTTCGTCGATCAAGCCGGCGGAATCCAGGAAACGCTGGACAGGCTCCTGGGGCGAAGCCAACGCCTGGAGAACAAACTGGGAAGCGCCCTGGCCGCTCCCAAGCAGGTGGTGGCCGATGCCGACGCCCACGCCCAGCAGCTTGGCGATGTTTGCAAGGCCGTACGCAAGGTGTTCGCCGGGTTATCTAAAGTCAGTCTCGAAGCCCATGAACGTGTGACCACGTTCAAGGAGCTTCGCACCGCGGTAGATGAGCGAATCGAGCAATTGCAAACCCACACCGCCACCGCCTCGGATACGCTGCGACATTGGGTCACCGAAGCCGCCCACGCTCAGGAGCGACTGGCTGCCACGCTGGAACACGCCCCCTCCATTCGGGCGACGCATCCCGCCGGTTCGCTAGCCGCGCTGGCTGGTGACCATGGAAACACTGCGTCCGGGACAGGAGTCTCCACTGCCATGGCCGTCCCAGCGACGGCCCCGATCGAAAGCAAGGTGAAGACGCCGCAGGATGCGGACACCATCAGCCACCGGACAACGGGCACCGTGGAGGTCGATTCTGCCGACGCGGTTATCCAGTCGGCCGATGCAGATGGCCAGAGCAGCGCCGTCGCAAAAATGATCGACCAAGCGCGCCGCCGCTGCGGCATCAGCACCTGACAGGCGGGCGGCCCATTCGCCCGCGCTGTGGTCGCCGTACGAGCGTCGTAAGCTCACCCCCAAGCCGGTGGCGACGGACGAAGGGCGCAGGAGGGCCTGTCGGCACCCCTCCCGCAGGAAACATGAGACCGAACAGACCGTCTCCTACGCCCCGTCCTGACGCCTCCTCCCCTCAGGAAGCACCATCGGACCAGCGGGATTGCCGGCGTGGCCCGATGCTTCTTTCCCTCCATCCTTTCGGCCAGCGGTCATCCATAACCGGTTCCGCGTGTGGCTAGGTCGTCGGACGTACCTACACCCTGTCCGCGTGATCCGCGGATGATTCAACCCGCAAGTACGACGCCACCGCGCGGTGGTGACCATCCATCCGCCAGGTGACACGACGTGGCAGCGGCGCACTCGATCCCGAGTATGTTCCCACAGATCGTCACCGACCATGGGATGTGTATCAGCTTAAGCGACGCGTTGTGTAGTTCGCTCCAATCGGCCAGCTCTCCGAGCGGAGCACCCGTCTAAGAACGGTGATTCCTTATACATGATTATTATTGACCCCGATTCGGCGAAGGCAAGTCGGCGAGTCTTTTTTTGTCGAAAAAAGTGGGTGGGTGTCAGCTCTCAGATTGGGGCTGCAAGTGGGTGCTGCCAGTGATCATCATGCAGCGCGAGGTGCCCCGTGCCGAGGCGGGCGGCCTGGCGAATCGCTTGCCCTCATTCTTCGTCAACCGAATCTTGTTCGGCGGACGGGTTCTCGTCCAATTCCTCGTCGGTGCCCGCGTAGCCGAGGCCTTTCAGGCGAGCCTGATGGGCCTTGGATGGCGGTCGTGTGCGGACGGACCGAAGGGGTTCGGCGAACGTCGCGACTTGTTCGGCCAGCAAGGCATCGAGTTCGGCGGCTCGATCGGCCCGGGTCTCGACCAGGTTGTGCAACTCGCCGGGATCATCGGCCAGATCATAGAGCTCGTGACGACCGTCCGAAGCCCAAATGTACTTGTCGTCATCGGCGAATAGGGCTCGAAAGGTTCGCCGCCACGGTGTCGGATCCCAATTCGGATAACCTTTTTTGACCGTGCGCAACCCTTTCTCGAAAACGGCTGGATACTCCGCGATTCGCAATCGCTTGTCGAGCGGGGCCAACAGACTCTGAGCCCGCGTGTTCAGATCCGCAGGCAGGTCCAAACCGGCCAGCTCCAACAGCGTGGGAAACAGATCGAAGTTCATCACCGGGCGCGAGTCGCGTCCGGGTTCGACGCCCTGGGGATAGTGCAGCACCAACGGTACGTGAATGAGGGGATTGTAAAGGGCAAACTGATGATCGAGCATGTGGTGGTCGCCGAGATGCTCACCGTGGTCGGCGGTCAGAACCACGATCGTGTTGTCCAGATGACCCGCGGCTTGCAACGAGGTGATCAGGTCGCCAAACAGATCGTCGAGCTCGCGTAGCGTCGCATCGTAGGTGGCCCCCATGATGGCGATATCCTCGTCCGAATAGCTCTTGAGACCAAACGAGTGATGCCAAATTGCCGGCCACACCGGCCCGAGCTTGCAGGATCGCCGGACATCCTCCGGCGACATCATGAGCTGGCGGTAGGACTCGGCGGGGATGTAGGGCTCGTGCGCTTCCATGTAGTTCAGGAAGATGAAAAACGGTCGATCGGGGTCGCATTGGGCGAGCCACGCCTCGGCCCCCTTCCGAGCCAAAGCGCCGCTCGCCTTGATGGTCCAGGTCGTTCCCCCACCCCCCCGAATCCTGCGAGCCAGACGACCCTGGTCATCGGGAAGGAGTTTCTCCTGTAGGATTCGGCGCGCTTCGTCCCTGTATTGGGGGTTCCACGGGTGCTCCTCCACGTCGAAGCCCTGGTGGAAGTTCTCATCTTGGGCAATGTGCGGGTTGGCGGCGAAGAGATAGGTCTGATACCCGGCGTCGCTAAACAGTTCAGCCACCGTGGTGTAGCCGTCCTCCAGGAAGCGATGCTTGTTGTGGATGCCGTGCTCGCTGGGCAGCAGGCCGGTGAACATCGAGGCATGCGATGGAACGGTGGAAGTCGCCGTCGAGATGCAGTTCTCGAAAACGCGGGCCCCCTTGGCCCACTCCTCGAGGCGCGGCGTGGTGGGACGCTCGTAGCCGTAAAGGCTCAGATGGTCGGCTCGCACGGTGTCCCACACGACCCACAACACGTTCGGCCGGGTGGCGTTGGATTGAGCGCGGGAGGACTCCTTGCATCCCGAGACGATGGCCACCGACAGTATCGCGACCGCCGCCGCTATCTTGTGGATCGATTGCTTCATGGAAGACGAACCCGCAATGAAAGACCGCTTTGGATAGAGTCTATCCCCGCGATAGGCCCGCGTCAATCCGGTGACTTTCGTCGCACGGCGGTGGGCGCGGGCTCCTGCAGGAGAGTCAACCCACGATCAGGCCCGGCGCCCATCCAGACGTAGCAGTAACGATTGGACGGAAGCCGTGGCTCGTCCAGCCGTACTGTGCTTTCAAGATCCACGTGTCTGCGCAGAAACCGCCCGGACGACCAGATGTAGTGCAATTGATTCGGACCAAGCTCCACGGTGGGGCGGTCGTCGATCCAACGAAACGTGGGCGGGTCAGTCTGGGACAACGAATCCTGCTCCAGGAACAGGAAGTTCATGATGCGAATGTCGCGGTCGTGCAGCAACGTCTCCACCCAAAGGCCAGACACCTGCGCACGGCGTGGAAGCACCATCGGATTAGCGCGCATCACATTGGGGCTACCGCCCAACGGACCATACGGCAAGACCAAACGCACGTAGGCGGGGTCTGAGACGCCGCCGAGACCTTCGAGCAGCGCGACCTGGCGACGGTGCTGCGCTTCGAACATTCGCCTCCGCCACGGGTGAGACCCATGGATCAGGGGCGAATCCCCAAGGACGATCGCTACCAGCAACACCTGGGGGACGAGATGTGCCGCCAACGCCCATCGACGGTCCCTATACGCCTGCACCACGCCGATGAGCACACAGCCCACCAGCAGCGACATCGGAACGAGCATGGGGTACACTTGGCGGGGAAACCAAACCCCCGTCAGTGCGTACAGCAAGCTATACCCCGCTAGCCAGACCATGAGAATCGCCGGGAGGAGGGGACGAGCACCGCGCTTCGTCCTGATTGGGACGAAGAACGCCTGCCAGAAGTAGTACGATCCGATCATTGCCAAGCATGCGGTCAGCATCCACGAACCCTCGAGCTGACCGGCATCGGTCCGCGAGCTGAACGCCCCCAGGTTGCGCCAGGCGAGCTGGAGAATCGAATAGAACCCATCACCGCGCCCGGCTGGGCGCCCGTAGCCGCCGATCCCTCCAATGATCCAACTCCTAAGCGCAATGGCCGCTATGATGGCGACGAGGGGGCCGGCGCAGAGCACCAGGATGCGCGTCCACCGCAATCGATGCATCCATGCAGGGCGAATGAGAAGTAGGGGAACGATGGGCAGGGTCACGAACGCCACCTCATTGGACAGGAACGCGCACAGAAAGAGCAGCCCGGCGATCAATGAGCGACCCCAGACCGGCGTCCGCCCGTCCCCTGCTGAGCGGCTGGCCTGGCCCGGAGGTCGGCACAAGACGACCAGCGCCGACAGGCTCAACACCGTGGCCAGCGTGTAGCTCCGGCGGGCGGTGAATGGAACGACGTTCTCGACCGCAGGATGGGCCATGAAGAGGCAGGCGGCCACCACGGCCCCCCAAGCGGGGGCGTCTCGAACCAGTCGACGGAACAGCACGAACACCAGCAGTCCGGCCAGCAAGTGCAGGCCCAGGTCCGTCACCCGATAGATCATGGGGTTCAGGCCGGCGACCAGGTAGTTCAGCGTATAGGAAAGGGCCGCGACCGGTCGGTATCCGACCCCGAAATGGGATTTGGCAAATACCCACTGGTACCAATCGCGCTGGTACAATGCTCCTCTGGTGATCCACTGGACTGCGTCGCGAGTGAATGGCCAAAAGCGCAGATACGACACGTAGGGCCACGCGCCGATACCCAGCAACAAGCCGATGACGCCGACTTGTTTCACCCGGGAAGCGCCCCTCGTCCAGGCCCTCCAATGGTCTGCGCAGTCGGGAATCGACACCATAATGCCCCCGTGTCGTCGACGGACGGACCTCCTCCCAACGCGGAGACCGGAGGTGCCGACGTGCCCGGTTCTGGAAGTCAGTCCCAATCCCGCGCCAGCGGGACTCTAGGCGGCGGCGTGAAACGAGTCAATCGATCATCGTCTCCCTCCCAAACGGTCCCGCACGCCCTCGATTCTGTTACCAGGCGGCGGGACCGACCGCGTCACCCTTGTCGGTCGGACAACACCACGGATATGATTAAGAATTCCGAGCATCCGCCACTGATCGGATGGGCGTTGGATTATTCGTCGCGTCGGTGAGGTCCGATGAATCGCGACCAGGCTCCGGGCAGGGCAGGCCGTCGGAGTGGACAAGCCGTACCATGGACACGTCAACCTGATGACTGAATCGCAGCCACCGGGCACGACACCGGGCGAACTCCGGGGCGGCAAGCTGCGGGGGAGGATGTACGTCTTTCTGGTCTCCTCGGCCATCTTCATCTTCGCGTTGACCATCCGCTTGGCCTACTTGCACGAGATCCGATCGACCGCGTTCTTTGACAACCTGAAACAGCTACGTGACTCGCGTTACTACGACCAGGAAGCTTCTCGAGTCGCATCCGGCGAACTGCTGGGCGAGACCGCCTACTTTCTCGGACCGCTCTATGGGCATGTCCTCGGTGCGTTCTATGCTGTCTGGGAACGCAGTTTTCCAGCCGTTAAGGTGTTTCAGTGTATTCTCGGAGCTGGCTCGTGCGTCTTGCTGTACCACATCGGCCGGCGTGTCTTTGACGACCGGGTGGGCATCCTCGCCGCGTCGATCCTCTCGCTCTACGGGCTACACATCTACTATCACGGACTCGTGCTGCCGACCACGCTGGTTCTCTTTGTCAACCTGCTCTTCCTCCTGGCCATCATTCCACGCGGGCCCACCCTGTCGTGGCGGCGTTGCGTAATCGCCGGTGGTCTGATCGGTATCGCCGCTATGGCCAAGAGCAACGCGCTCCTCCTCCTCCCCGCCGTTGGGGCGGCGATTTGGCTCTGCTACGGGCAACAGTCCAGGCGACGTCGGGCGGCGCTGGCCCTATCCGTCGTGGCAGGCGGGGCTTTGACGCTGGCACCGCTCGTGCTGAGAAACTACCTGGTTACCGACGAGTTTATCCTCATCACCACCAGCACCGGGATCAACCTCCTGAAGGGCAACGGCCCCGCGGCTGACGGGGCGCATAGTCCTTTGCCAGCCGGACCACGGTACGGCCTCGCCTATTACATGAGCGGCCGTCAGATAGACGCTCATCCAGCCATGCAAGAGTCTCGCGAAATGACCCGGCTGGCCTGGCAACACATCGTTGACCATCCGTGGAATGCTTTGCAGCTGTTCGGCAAGAAGCTCCGTCTCTTTTTCAACGCGACGGAACTGGGCATCCGCGACCAGTTTCACTTCGGCCAGCGTGAGTCGCGGCTGCTGAGGGTGATGCCGGGCCTGTTCGGCCTGATCGCTCCGATCGGAATCACCGGAATGGTCATGGGATGGTCAAGGCGGCGCCGGGCCGGCATGATCTACGCTACGCTATTCGCCCAGGTGGTTTCGTTTGTCCTTGTCTTCGTACTCGCTCGTTACCGCATCGTCGCGGTAGCCTGCCTCATACTCTTTGCCTCCCAGCAGATCGTCGATTGGATGCACGCTATCCGACGGCAGGAGTGGAGAGGCTGTTGGCCTTCGGCAATGCTCGTGCTCGTGCTGGCAGCCTGCATCAACATCCCGATGGCGGAGTTTCCGCGAGAGCTGCGCTTTGCGATGCTGTATCAGATGATCGGCGATCGTCACTTCACCAATCACGACCCAGCCGCAGCCATCCGAGCGTATCGCCAGGCCCTCGAAGTCCCAGTCCATGCTGCCAGACCGTTCAGCAACCGGCGAGTCGACTGGTGGACACGCATAGCCGCCGCCAACCTGCGGATGGGTAGGACGGGGGAGGCGATGCTCGCCTATCGGTCCCTCCTCCAGGAGCTGGAGGGAGATTCGCGCGATCGCACGACCGAGCGCATCGTCCGACTGAGAAAGCAAATACGAGACCTCGAGGCCACGGCCACCCCATCCTCGACCGGAACAACACCGCCCGGAGATCATGTTGATCCATAGCTGGAGTAGACTGCGGGCAAGCGGCGCTTCAACCCACATGCACCGGGTCGCCAGGCCGACTACCATGACGGAGGCGCTCTGGCCGTGACCGATCGAGCAGGTCGGTGGACAGCGCATCAGCGAGGCGCAGAACATCGCCTCCGCACCAGGGGATCGTAATGGCGCTGCCGAGGTCACAGTCTTCAACTCCCGCAATGGACGAGCACTCCGCGCTTCGTGCTCCGGACCAGGCCTCACTCGCTCTCCGATGGCCAGCGCTCGCCCTGCCGGCTGTTCTCATCCTGGTCGCAGGTGCGATGCTCTTCGCCAAGACCCGGCACTACGGATTGATCGGTTGGGACGCCTACCCTCTCCTGGCCACGTCGCGCATACTCTCGCTCGACGACCTGGCGGCCACCTTCAGCGAACCGCTGATGGCGGGGCGGTTCCCCGCTCACTTCTACCGGCCGGTTGTGAATCTCTCGTTTGCCTTGGATTACGCGCTGGGCGGTCTTCGCCCTTGGGCATATCAACTGACCAATCTCCTGCTGTTCTGCGGGTGCGCGGCGTTCGTTGGATTGCTGGTTTCGCGCCTCGGCGGCAAGGGCGCCCGGTGGGCCGGCCTGATCGCCCTCCTGGTATTCCTGCTGAATCCCACGCATTGGGAAGTCATCCCCGTGCCGGCTCGTCGGGCCGAGATGCTGTGCGGGCTGTTCGTCGCGTGGTCTCTGTGGTCCCTGGCTTCGCCCGCATCGCTGGCCCGCCGTTGGCCCGCGATCAGGCCGGCGCTACTATGTTTGTTAGCGCTGGCTTCCAAGGAGACCGCGATTGTTCTGCCAGGGCTCGCGCTGCTAACTGTTTGGTTGTGGTCGCCGCGTGGTTCGGTGTATCGCCGGCTGACTCACGCGCTTGTCGCCGTGATACCGTATCTGCTCGCTGCGGGCATCTGGATCGCCGCGCGCTACGCGGTGCTCGGCGGTATCCGAGGGAATCGCACCATTGACCTGGACCGGTTGGACGTAACCGTGGGCGGGCAGATTTTAGAGTGGCTCGCTTTTCCCCAGCCGGCGATTGGCGAGTCGGTGCTCGGCCCGTGGCTGGGTGGCTTGGCGGGTGGCTTCGTGGTGATCGCTTTGCTGCTCCGGATGCTGGAGTCCAGGCCCGGGGCCAGGGCGGCTAGAAACGGCGCCGATCGGCGCACGCTATCGACCGCCGCCGTCGCCGTCGCCATGCTCCTGTCGCTCGTCGCAATCTACTCGATCACGGCTGATATACGTTCGTGGTATCTGTTTCTGCCGGTGATGGCCCTCTCGATGTTGGTGGGAACGATCGCCGATGAGCTTCTGTACTCCCTGCGTCGCGGGCCAGTCGGCGTGCGCGTCGTGGCGGTAGTAGCGCTACTGATGCTTGGGACATTCGTCGGCTGGCAGGCGCGCTACTCACCGCTCCTCTACCACTACGACGAGTGGGACCGTGCCACGGTCGCCAGCGACGCGTTCTTCGACGAGCTGCGGACGCGCATCGATCAGGCCGATGACGGAGCGACCATCACGGCGCCCCTGATGCCCCACTGGGTTCGGTCGCGTAGCGAAGCGGCGGGCGTTCGAGGCGGTCAGACGTTGGCCGACTACACGGTCCAGGCCTGGGCCGACTTGGTCTTCCCCGAGCGCTGGATTCGAGTCTTGCCCGCGAGCAGACGCTACAGGAACCCGCCGCCGGCCGATCCGGATGAACTGGTCGTTCGATTGATCGGGAATCGGACCGACTTCTGACTCCATTTGCAGTCGAACCCACTCACCCGACCCGTCCGTCCCTACGGACGGGCAGGCTCCGACGAACATTCAATGACCTCCTGTAGGGGCTCGGCCGACTCGTCGGGTGCAACGCCGGCATACCCGAGATTCTCCAGCTCGCGGCGGCGTTTCTCGGACAGGGGTGTGAGCCCACCGCTGCCGAGGTCCGCGCCACGGGCAAGCTGGCGGGTCACCTGATCTTCCAGCCGGGCGCATAAGTCACGCACGACTTCCGGATGATCCGCGGCCACGTCTCGCAGCTCATGGGGATCGGCGCCCAAATCGAAAAGCAATTCCTCACCCCCAATCGCATGAACATACTTCCAGCCGCCGCCGGTGATCGAGTAAGTCGTCGCCACGTCGAAGCGGAGCTGTCGATCGGACAACCGGCTGAGGATGTAGCGCGGATTATCGTCACCGGCGAGGGCGTCCACGCCGCTCATCTGCTCGAGAAACGACTCGCTGTTGGGCAGGTCGATCAGGCCCAGCAACGTGGGGAGCACATCGACCGCGGACATCGGACGAGCGACGCGCCGCCGGGCGGCGCCCGGAACGCGAATCATCAAAGGCACGTGCAACTGCTCATCCCAGAGCAGGGCGTGTCCGGGCACGTTGTGCTGGCCCAGCCCCTCGCCATGATCCCCGATGAGCACCACGATTGAGTCGTCCCAGAGGCCTTGCCCTTTGAGCGCGCCAAACAGCTTGGCCAGTTGATCGTCCGTGTATCGTATCTCGCCGTCGTACCCGTTGATGGCAGGCCGTGTGACGACGTTCTTACCGCCCGGTCGGCGGGAGCGGTCGGCGAAACGGGCCCGCGCTAGATAGGACTCCAGTTGCTCGTCGGTCGAGTAGCGCGTGTCGTACGGTGGCGGCGGAGCATAAGGGCCGTGCGGATCAAAGTAGTGGACCCAGAGGAGGAATGGCTTCTGTTCCCTCTCCTTCAGCCATGCCAAGACCGCCTCGGTGGTCTTCCCGGCCTTGCGTTGGGCGTGTGAAGGCTCGTCGAACGTATCGAACCCCGCCTCCATCCCCGTGCCGCGCTTGACGGGCGTGGCGCTGACGAACGCCGCGGTCTGATACCCCGCGCGGCTGGCGAACTGGGCAAGCGACGCCAGTTTCGGCGATGGGACGAACTGAAACCCGCCGTGCTTGTAGTTGGCCAATATCCCGTGTTCCAGCGGATAGGTGCCGGTGAAGATCGATGCATGTGTCGGCAGGGTGGTGGCCATCGGGACGATGCACCGTTCGAAGAAAACCGATTCGGCCGCCAGGGCGTCGATGGTCGGCGACGTGTCTCGGAAGTAGCCATAACATCCCAGGTGATCGGCTCGCAGGGTGTCAATCGTGATCAGCACGATATTGGGCAACTCGACGGTGGGCTCCGACGGCCGACGGCAGGCGCCCACAGTCGCCAGAATCAGCGCCAACATCACTAGCCGGCCTATCGGAGGGTGGCCCGTCCGGAAGATGACTGACTCAATGTCGTTGAGCATGGCCGAGCACCTGTAC
>JADFPW010000089.1 GCA_022562105.1 Planctomycetota bacterium | reverse complement strand
GGCTTCACCGGCACAACGTCGATCCGCTCGGCGGGTTCGCGGCTCGTGCCCGATTCTCGGTGGGCTGCAGGAAACGTCAGCGAGAATGTCATTCCGCGATCTGGGTTTCGTTCGCCCCAGATTTTGCCACCGAGCACGTCGGCGATCTCTTTGGCGAGATGCAATCCGATTCCGTGTCCGCCGGGTTTGGTGCTGAGGAGTCGGTCGAAGACGTCCATCATTGCATTCTGAGGTATGCCCTCGCCATTGTCGCTCACGCGCACGATGAGCTCGCCGGCCTCTCGCGCGCCGGTCGATACGGTCACTCGGGGATTGTCCATGCGTGCCGCCGCAGCCGCCTGCACGGCGTTCTGAATGACGTTCCTTAGGGATTGTATAACCAGGACGCGATCGACCAAGGCCAGCGGAACATCGGGCTGCAACTCGGTCAGGATCTCCACTTGCGTGCACTCGGCTTCGGGGCGGACCAGAGAAACGGCATCGCGAGCCACCTCGTTCAGGTCGGTAGGACTCGCTTCCACAGACTTCGCACCGCTTAGCACTTCCAACCGATGGACCACATCACCGACATAGCCAACCCACAGCGAGAGTTTGTCCAGGTATTTACCGACCTCAGAAAGGGAAACGTCGGGCGATGCGGTGCGCTTGGCGACGGCCACGTAGTCGGATATGACCATCAGCGGTTGGCTTACCTCGTGAATCAGAGTCGCCAACGAGTCGGCGGCGGTACCGGCCGACTCGCAAACCGCGTTCGCCGCTGGGATGGGAGCGTCGGGTCTTTGCTCTACGGCCGGTTGTGTTTGGGCCAGATGATCCATTTGAGCGAACAAATCTCCATTCCGCGGCGTCGGGGGGGCGCATCCACACCGCAGCTAACGGACGCCAGGGGCCATTCGGCACTGGCGCACCAACTCCGTTGCCTTGATCTCGACCTCGGTGGCTGCTGGGCCATTTGTTGGCGAGGGGCCAATACCCTGTTTCGCCGCCGCCCCCTCCACCGCTCGGGCCGCCTCGGCAATGGGCGAAAACCCCACCGAGGCGCCACCTTCGCGCAGGGCGGTCGCCGTGCTAATCAAACCTGCCCCATCTGAAGTCTCCAACGCCTGCTGCAGTGCGATGACACGATCCGGCAGACTCGCCACGAAGGCGTTGATGAGCTCGTGCATGGTTGGGTCTCCACTGAGCGAACTCCTGACGATTTCCGCGTGCGAGGCCCGGAGTACGGCCACGAAGTCCTTGGCCGAACACGGCTTGGGAACGTGAATGTCCAGGCCGGCCCCGAGGCACCGCGCTCGCTCGTCCGGAGCGTTCATCGACGTGTACGCGACGATCAGGCCGGCGTAGCTCTTGTGCCGCAGCTCTTTTGTGGCGGTGACTCCGTCGCAGACAGGCATGTCGATGTCCATAAGAATGAGATCGTAGGGATGGATCAGTGCTTTCTCGATCGCGACTTTTCCGTTTGGAGCTTCATCCACCGTCGCATTGAGCTCTTCGAGATAGTGGCGGGCCAGGGCGATCATCATTGGGTCATCGTCCACCACGAGCACGGAATGCCGGACCGCTTCGGGACAGAAGATCTGCGGGTCAATGTTGTCATGGAACTGCACGCGGACTTCATGCACCATCCCATCGATGTGCGTGCAACGACTCACTCGCCCCGCCATGGCGTGGGTAGCCCCGTTTAGCGCTTCGAGCAGCGCCACGCACTGGCTATTGTTGTGCACGAAGCTGCCATGCAGGAACGACAGTTCCGTTGCGCTGAGACTGCGGGTAAACACCAGATAGGTCGACGGTGTCGTCGCCGACGGCTGCCGGAGTTGCACCAGCACGCCGCGCCGCCGGAACGGATAGCCGGTGGACGATGGGTCCGGGCTCGGATCGCTCGATCGCTCTTGCAAGTCCAGTTGATCGAGGATCTTATAGAGAGATGCGTCACTCATCCGGATGCGGGCTGCCAGATTGCTGTCTACGTCGCCGAGAATCATGGGCCACTCCGTCCTCGGGTGGACGGGCGCTGCGGAACGATCGCGATGTGTTGTAGCTGAGCCATCTCAGGTAGCCTTGACCACATTGAGTATCGGAAACTTGAATTGGTTTCACCAGTATCGCGTGGCACTGGAAAACGTTCCCGGTGAGGCGCGTGATCCGATTTCCGAAGCGAATGCTCCGGTTTCACCAGGGTGTACGCCCCTCCCATAGCTCTCGTGACGGAGTTATGGGCTCTGGCAGAAATAGACTGCGGCGTGAGATTGCGTAGTCCGTCCCTGCCCGGAGCGTGGGTATCTGTGGATTTTCACGCACCCGGTGTAACAGCGAACCATCGCGGCTTC
Source organism: Planctomycetota bacterium (assembly GCA_022562105.1). Taxonomy (GTDB): domain Bacteria; phylum Planctomycetota; class Phycisphaerae; order UBA1845; family UBA1845; genus JADFPW01. Next base: position 10,671 of record JADFPW010000089.1, on the reverse strand, counting down.
TGGTCCTATGGAGGCGCGGACATCTGCGGGTTGTCACTCACCGGTGCGGATTTTCACTCACCCGCCGTAAGAGCGAACCGTTGTGCTGGACCCTGGGAGCGCGCGCGGGGTCGTGGCACTCCGGAGCCGGGCGTGGCACGCACCCGGCGAGCCGCAGACTCTCGCACCCGAGCGGCGCTGTGACGACCGACGTCTTCGCCCGGCGGAGCATCAGCGGTAGTCTTCCAGCACGCGGTAGTAGAGGGCTTCGCTGATCTGGCCGGAATCGCGGAGTTCGTCCAGGCTGGTTTTCATGGAACGCATGCCGAAACGCTGGCCCGTGGAGATGATGTTGCGAAGGTGGAACATGCCTCGCTTGCGGATGATGTTTCGAGCGGCGTCGGTGACCATCAGGATTTCCGAGGCGACCCGCTTGCCACCGTCGGTGGTGGGCAGCAGCTCCTGATGGATGGCGGCTATCAGCGTGTCAGCCAACAGCAACCGCAGGTGGCCATCACCTTCGGGCGGGGCGTAGCTGAGCATTCGCTCGATGACCTTGTCAATGGAGATGATATGGAGCGTGGACATGACCAGCACGCCCGTCTCCGCTGCGGTCAGGGCGATCCGGATCGTGTCCAGGTCGCGCATCTCACCGATGGCGATGACGTCAGGATCCTGCCGCAGGGCCGCCCGCAGGCCTGAGGAGAAGCTCTCGGTATCCCGCCCGACCTCACGCTGGCGGATGATCGACTTGTCGGATTCGTGGACATATTCGATCGGATCCTCAATGGTCACGATGTGACGCCGCTGCTGGTGATTGATGGTATCGATCAGGGAGGCCATGGTGGTGGTCTTGCCCTGGCTGGTGCTGCCGGTGATCAGGATCAGCCCCTTGTTGGCCATGGCCAGGCGATTGACCACTTCCGGCAGGTGCAGATCCTCTAGGGGCCACGGTTTGGCGGCCAGCAGGCGAATCACCGCTCCGACACGCCCGTCGTTGTAGCTGATGTTGACCCGGTATCGATTGCGATCCTCGTCCACGTACATGATGTCCAGGTCGCGGCGCTGCTCGAAGGTGGCGATCTGCTCGGCGGTCAGCAGGCTGTAGGCGATCTCGCGGCTGCGATGCTTGTCGAGCGTTTCCTTGCTGACCGGCTGGAGCTCGTTGCCGATGCGGAACATCAGCGGAGACCCGGCGGCGACGTGGATGTCGGCCGCCTGACGCTTCCGTGCGGCCTGTAGGATGGCGTTGGTCTGGTCGGGCGGCATGAGTGGAGTGTACTCGATCGCCGGCGGGGGATGAAACGGACGGGATCCATGGCCCTCGCGGCGGGGCGGCTGGAAGTGCGGGTAGGTCGGGGTCGGCCCGACGGACCTCGACCACGTTAGGGATCTCGGGCAGAGCCCGACCTACACCCTCAATGGGTTGCCCCGCCTTGACGGATCGGCCAGGTGTGTCTAGGATCGGGCCGACAGCTGAGACCGACTTTTTGGAGCATCGGCACCGGCGGCGACATTTCCACCGCGGTCCATGGACACCGCCGGCTCCGATCCGTGGCGATCCGGTCCAGTTCATACCACTCACCGCAAAGGAGTGCGTCATGCGCAAGGAAGCGAAAATCACCCTGACTTTGTTCGTAGTTCTCGGCGGCGTAGTCGCGTGGTACGCCTGGACCAGTGGAGGTGAAGGCGACGATCTGGCGCTGGGGACAGCGGTGGACACGCACCCGGACGGATCCCTCTCGACGACGGACGCGGATGCCCCCCGGCGGGGCGGGCCGATTACCAGCCCACTTCGAGCCGAGCCGATAACGATCGTCGACGACGATGCGTCGTCAGAATTGATGGCGGCGGTCGATGGTGGAGGTGACACGCCGCAGACTCGACCTGGAAAGCGCGGGCGGCGGCGTGGGGGCGAGAGATCCTCCCGATCGACCCCCGACGACGCCGGCACACGCTTGGATTCCATCCTGGCGGCGCTGGAACCAGCCTCGTCGATGGACGGGGCGGCGGGAACGACTCTCGATCGGGGCGATGGCACGGAGGATCCGACACGCTCGGCCGGTGGTTCGCTTGGCGGCCAGCGGACGATCCCGTCTTCGACCGCCAGTCAGGCACGACGATCGACGACGTCCCTGTCCGAGACGGCTGGGGACTATACGATTGCTCGCGGGGACACGCTGGCGATTCTGGCTGAGGTCCACTACGGCAGCCAAACCTACGCCTCGTTTCTCGCCCGAGCCAACCCGCAGATCGAGAACCCCAGCAAGCTGACCGTGGGAACCAGACTGTCAATCCCCCCATTGCCGGCCTCGATGGTGCGAGAAGCCAAGCTAAGCGGGCGCTCGGAGAAGCCGGACAAATCGCCGGCAGCGCTTGAGTCCGAGTCTGGCGTGTACGTGGTTCGGGAGGGCGATTCGCTGTACCGGATAGCCGAACAGCTCCTCGGTGAGGCGAGCCGTTGGCCTGAAATCCACGCCCAAAACCGGGGCGTCATTGGGGACGATCCGACCCATCTAAAGGTCGGCCAGCGCTTGCGAATCCCCAGGAAGCAAGACTCCGACTAGACCCCGCAGGACCGCTCGGGCCGGCATCGGGCCCTCATACCGCATCCTTCAGGGGGTGGCCGCCCTTCGATCGGAATATGTGCCCGTTGATTATGCGCGTTTGGTCGTAGCGCCACTGTCGGGCCGGATCAGGTGCGGGTAGGATGTCCGGGCGTTGATAGACGGGCGATCATTGTCCGGGTCCGTCCAGGGATGACCACCAGGAGAGGTTTGAGCAATGCGTCCGCTGCTGATTCTACTTCTTTGTATGGCTGTGCTGCTCGGTGTCTATCGAGTGGCGTTTCACACGCCGGAGCCGGAGACTCAAAATGCGCTCCCCGACGAGGCCGACGTCGAGATCTACGGCCAGCCGGCCTCACCGCCGTCGTGGGATCTGGATCCTCCGGAGGGCGAGATTCCCAGCGAGTCCGCCGAGTTCGAGATACGGCATGAAGTTCGTGTGGATGGGAATCACACCCGGCTGCACATCTTCTTGACCGAGAGGCACGGCTGGTGGGTGGATCGGATTTACGTCAGGTTCTGGTATCAGGATGTGGACGAAGCGACCGGGGAGGTGACCGAGTACAAGAAAACCTCGGAGTTCATCCCCAAGCCGATCGAATTCGGGGAGACGGTCGAGCATTCTTTCGTGATCTACGAAACCGACCTGCCCATGGGCAAGCCGAAGGGCACCACGGAAAACTGGAACGTCGAAGTGCAGACCTGGGCCGAAGACCGAGTGCGAATGCCGCTCTCGGATTGACACGGAAAGTAAAACCTAGTGTCCATCGATCTGGAATCTTCGCGTTACGGGACAACCCGGCTGTGTGCCACTGCTCTTGAGCAGTGCGACTGTTAAGGACACTGCTCAAGAGCAGTGGCACATCGACTCGCACGTCCTGTGTTGACGGGATACTACCCTAGCGCCCCGCTCGCTCACCCTCCTGCGCCGGGACGGCTCGGATTCCGCGCCGCGTGGCCCGGTGTGCGCAATGCATTGCCCGCCTCCATGATCCCGTCTCGTCGTGTTTCGATTTCCGCTCGTTTCGCGGAGCTGAACCGGCGGATCGTTTCCCATGCGGGCCGCGCTGCGTCGAGATCCAGCGCGGTCTGGTAGTGGTCGGCACCCTCGTCGAAGGCGGCGACGTCCCCGACGACGGCGGCCAGCGCGGCCAACCTATCACCTAGGTTGATGTGGGCGTCGGGGCTCTCGGGATACAGCTCGACGACTCGTCGTTCAGCCTCCGCAGCAGCGCGAAGGTGCACCGCCTGATCGCTACGCTCGGCCAGGCGTTGGTGCAACGCGCTCAGTTGGCGGTGCAAAGTGGTCGAGCGCGGGTTCCGCCGTGTGGCTTCGTGCATCCATTCGACCGCCTCAGCCAAGGCTGCGGTCTCGTCTGGAAGCAGATGGGCAGCGGACTGCAACCAACCAGCCAACTCGACAGCCGGTGTGGGATCGAACGGATCGCGCTCGGACGCCTTAGCCAGGCACCCATAAATGTGCTGCCGATTGGGCGGCTCGTCGGGCCAGGGATGTTTCTGGTGTGTGGCTACAATGCGCCATGCTTGCGAATCAACCACCGGCCAAACGAACTTGCCGGCGTGGATCAGCAGTAGCACGACACCAACAGCCAGTATGATCCAGCGACCTCCCCGCGGCGGATGGGTGGGCTCACTCTCGGGCGCCCGCAGCGCTACAGCCACGCCGAACAAGGCGAAGAAGGTTGTGGCTGCCCCCGGCACGATCAGGGCGAAGTTGATCGTATCCTGCACGAGAAACGCCAGCAACGCACAGTTAATCCCCAGCGTCAAGCCCGGCAGAGCATCATCCATGAACTGGTGAGCGACGTTCGTCTCCATCGCGAGAATCGCAAACGCAGTCGCCATGACCACGAACGGAATCAGCGTGCTAATCAAGACATAGGCGGAGTTGTCGCTGCCCAGCATGGGGATGCGTATGAGGAACACCACGCCCATCAGGGCCACGGCCCATAGCATCGGCCGACCTGGCGGATCGGCATTCGTGCCCACCGGCGCCTGCTTGGGGAGTTGGCGAGTGACCACGCGCGATGCCCCGATCATCATCCACACCATTCCGATCAGTCCGACGCCCCCCCAATCCGTGCCGGCCTGGACCAGGAAGTTGTGCGGGTTGCTCACCTCCTCCGGATGCTCGATCGACTTGTATGCCAGGTAGTGTTGGCCGAAGTTCTCACGACCCACACCGGTCCAGGGGTGGTCGCCGATCATCCGGGCGGACGCCGTCCAGTAGCCCCAACGAAAATTCAGCGACGGATGCGGTAGGCCGCCGCTCGCTGACCCATAGCCGACGACCCCCAACGCGATGACACCCACGGCGCACCATCCGCCGATCCACAGTCGCCGTCGATGTTGATCGATCATCCCGCGCAGCCGGTAGGCCACTAGCCAACACAACCCCCCGATGCCCGCCGCCGCCAGCGCTCCCTTGCTCTGCGTGGTCACCGCGGCCGCGAGCAGGCCACCGCCGATCAGCAACGTCAACACGGCGAAACCCTTGCGAAACGGTTGGGCCGACCCACGCCATCGAGCGACACCGAACGCCACGGTGGCCAGTCCGCACAAGATCAGGTATCCGCCGGTCACGTTGCTGTGGGCCAGATAGCCGGTTGCTTCGCCGGCCCGCAGGCGCTGCTCGAAGAGCGTGACCGTCGGCGAATCCAGCGGCACGCCTCGCTCGGCCCAGAACCGCTCGCGATCCTGCATGAAACGTCTTTGGGTCTCCTTGTTGGTGACCAGAACCTGATCGAAACACTGCACCGCCTGAACGGCGGCGATCGACAAGATGACGCACAGCGCCAGCCGAATGTGCCAACGTCGGCGCAGCAGATTGGCCAACACGATGGCGACCACGGGCAGCATCAACCAATCGATGGTCGCGTTGATGGCCACGCGCTTGTTTCCAGCCGCCATACAGGAAACGACCCCCGCCACCGCCACCAGCACCGCCCCGCCCTCGATTCCGCATCGACGATAGGCCGGCGCCGGTCCGATCGCCCGAGCCAGCAGCCATCCGCACGCCGCCAGGAGAATGACCGCATCGATCCCCAGGGTGACCAGCGGCGGCAGGTCGGAAATGCCGGTAAAGCGCATCTCCGCCCCGCCGCTGTCATACGTCTCCGCCACAATCGGCCGAAGGGCGACGACGACCAACAGCAAGAATAGACTGCTTTTTTCGATAGCGCTGGCCATCTCGCCCGCCAGTCTACCCGCGAGCTGCGGCCCCGCGTAGACCCTCGTTCAAGACGGCTGCTCGACCAGCGGGTCTATGAATCGCCTTCATTGACGGTTATATTGAGTGTTCGATGAGCGATACTCAGTGTCAGACACCGCCCTGGACCGTGGCCCGGCTGCTCGCCTGGACGCGCGGACACCTGGAAGAAAAGGGAATAGCCGAGCCGCGACTATCGGCCGAGTTGCTGCTGGCCTACGCCCTGGATTGCCGACGCATCGAACTCTACACCCACGGCGAGCAGATTCCCTCGCCGGATCAACTGACCACGTTTCGCGATCTGGTGCGTCGCTCAGCCACACACGAACCCATCGCCTACTTGACCGGGAGCAAGGAGTTCTTCTCCCTGGCGTTTGAAGTTACGCCCGACGTGCTCATCCCTCGACCCGAAACGGAGACGCTGGTGGAGCGCGTCCTGGTCCACTGCACGGAGCGCGACCAGCCCGACACGACGCTGCTGGATCTGGGAACGGGCAGCGGCTGCGTGGCGATCGCTATTCTGATAAACTGCTCCGGAGTGCAGATTGTGGCCAGCGACATCAGCGAGGGTGCCCTGGTGGTCGCCCGGAGAAACGCGGAACGGCACGGAGTCTTTGATCGGATGCGGTTCGTCGCAGCCCCGGGGTTGGATCTGCCGCCGGAGGTGGTTCCGGCTGGCGGCTTCGACGTGATCGTCTCCAATCCACCCTACGTAGGCGAAGCGGAGATGGCTACACTGCCCGCCAACGTGCGAGACCATGAGCCGCGAGTCGCCCTGACCGAAGGGGCCGACAGGTTGAGTGTCTATCGAATCCTGGCTGAGGCGGGGTCGGCCGTGCTCAAGCCGGACGGCGGCGTATTCGTTGAAATAGGCGCTGGCATGGCTGAGGCCGTCTGCGGGGTATTCGCCACCGGCGGTCAGTTTGAGCACGTCGGCACCTGGCGTGGAGGCAGCGATCCGCACGACCGCGTACTGGGATTCCGTCGAACCGGATGATGGGTGGCACGGTCTGGTAGTCCAGGCCGTGGAGAACGCTGACAATCATCGTCGAGCCCCACGGCCTGGAGTACCAGACCGTGCCACCCGTTGGTTCTTGGCGGTACTGAATCGGTCGCCATCAATGGGAATCGGAGTGCAAGAACGTGGAACGATTTGAGATCAACGGGGGCACGCGCCTCAAAGGAACGGTGGAGATCAACGGGGCCAAGAACGCCGCCCTGCCCATCATGGCGGCCTGCATTTTGTGCGAATCGGAAACGATCCTGCACAACGTCCCCGACGTGGCCGACGTCCGACAGATGGCCGCCCTGCTGGGGCGCCTCGGCGTCAAGGCCGAACAGATCGAGCCCGGTCTGTGGAAACTGAAGGTCGAGGACGAACTGAACTGCCACGCCGAGTACGAGCTGGTCAGCAAGATGCGGGCCAGCATCTGCGTGATGGGGCCGTTGTTGGCCAAACGCCATCGCGCCCAAGTGTCCATGCCCGGCGGGTGCGCCATCGGTGATCGCCCGGTGGGCTTGCATACCCAGGGGCTGGCTGCCATGGGGGCCGACGTCGATCTGGTCAACGGGGACATGGTCCTCAAAGCCAAGAAACTGCGGGGCGTGGAGATGTTCCTGGGCGGGCCGTTTGGGTCGAGCGTGACGGCGACGGCGAACATCATGATGGCCGCCACGCTGGCCGAGGGGCGAACGGTCATCGAATCCGCCGCCTGCGAGCCGGAAGTCGCTGACTTGGCCGCTTTTCTGATCGCCTGTGGCGCTCAGATTACCGGCCAGGGAACACCGCGGATCACCATCGACGGGGTAGCGTCCCTGCAGGGGGCCGAGCACCGGATCATCCCCGATCGAATCGAGGCGGGGACGTTTATCATCGCGGCCGCCATCACCAACGGCGACGTTCACCTGTCCAACATCCGCCTGGAGCACCTGTTGGCCGTGGTCGATCGGTTGCGCCAGGTCGGAGTGATCATCGACAAGAGCAACGACGGCGTCGACGTGTCCTGCTCACGCAGACTGGAGCCGATCACCATCACCACCCAGCCTTTTCCGGGATTCCCTACCGACCTGCAGGCTCAGACCATGGCCCTCCTATGTCTGGCCGACGGAAACAGCATGGTCACCGAGAAGATCTATCCGGATCGGTTCCTGCATGTCGCGGAATTGAATCGCATGGGGGCTCAACTGCGCAAGGAAGGGCCGACGGTCATCGTTCAAGGCGTCAAGCGTTTGGTGGGCGCCCAGGTGATGGCCTCGGACCTGCGGGCGTCGGCGGCGTTGATCCTGGCCGGGCTGGCTGCCAAGGGGAAGACGTGCGTTCATCGAATCTACCACATCGATCGCGGTTACGAACGCATCGAGGTAAAACTGGCCTCCATCGGGGCGGACATCCATCGGGTCAAGGATTGACGCCCCGCCCGGTCATAGTGAAATCCCCCGGAATCGTCCCCACCCGTGAGAACGCCCTGGGTGGGTGGCACGGTCTGGTATTCCAGGTCGTGGAGGCGAGGGGTGGCACCGTCAGTACCGCGACCGTGAGGGAGCGGCCCGTGCCTCTCGGCGACTACCTGCGGCGCCGCCGAGGGCCGCTCGCTGACGCTCGCGGTACTGATGATTCCCCCACGGCCTGGAATACCAGAGCGTGCCACCCGGATCTGATGCGCCGGGTTGGATCGGGCTCCAGAAAACCCACCTCGGTTGGGACCCTGTGGTCGCTACTCCGTCAACGCGCGTTTGAGCACTTTCCCCGTCGGGCTGCGCGGCAGTTGATCGACGATATGCACGCGACGCGGGGTCTTGTAGCCGGCCAATCGCTGGCGAGCGAACGTGCGAAGCTCCGATTCCGTTGCTGCCGCGCCGTCCAAGAGTCCGACAAACGCGACCGGCACCTGGCCGCGACTCTTATCCTCCACTCCGACGACGGCGGCTTCGGCCACCGCGGAATGCTGTTCTAGAACGGCCTCGATCTCACGGGGATATACGTTTTCGCCGCCGACGATGATCAGGTCCTTGATGCGGGCGCTGATGTACAGATAACCGTCCGTATCCAGTGATCCCACGTCGCCAGTGCGAAACCAGCCATCCAAGTCGATCACCAGATCGGTCTGCTCCGGCTGGCGGTAGTAACCTTTCATCACGTTGGGCCCGCGCACACAGATCTCACCCGCTTGACCGGTCTGGAGTTGGTTCCTCTCATCGTCCAGGATACGTACTTCAACGTCGGCAATGGGCCGTCCAACCGATCCTGGCCGCCAATTGGCCATCGAGGAGAGCGACACGACCGGCGAGGTCTCCGTCAGGCCATACCCTTGTACGAGTTGGATGCCGAACCGCTCCATGAACCCTGTCTCCACCGCCTCCGGGAGCGGTTCACCGCCGCTTTCGGCTAGTTGAAGCGTTTGCAGGGCGTCCTTGGGGAATCCCTTGGTGCGTATCATGGCGGCATACATGCTCGGAATCGCCATCATCATCGATAGGCCCTGCTCCTGCACCGCACGCACGGCTGCCCGCGGATTGAAGCGGGGAATGGCGTACACGCTGGCCCCGAGCAGCACCGGCATCAGCACGTTGGCCGTCAGACCGAACACGTGAAACGGCGGAAGCACGTTGAGCATCCGGTGCGACGGGTCCAAGTCCGCCGCCGCTATGGACGCCTCACAGTTGGTTCGCAGGTTGCCGAACGATAGTTCGACTCCCTTCGGCAGCCCGGAGGTGCCGGAAGTGTAGAGCAAGACTGCGGTATCACTCGGCTGGACCGGTAGCGGATCGGGGGCACGTCGAAGCATCCTCATCAGCACCTTGCGTTTGAGCGGCAACTCGTCCAGCAACAAGGTTCGTACCGGCAATGGACCGACTATCTTGGCCAGGGGCTTGACGCTCAGGATCAGATCCAAGTCTGCATCCGAGGTGATCGCGGCCAGTTCGTTCGGCGCCAGAAGGAAGTTCAGGGGTACGGGGATCCGGCCCGCCCACCACGTACCGAATAATGCCGCCGGGAAGATGGCTGACGCGGGCAGGAGGATTCCTATTCGCGGCGCCGGAGTCTCCGCAATGATGATGTCCCGCATCACGGCGGCCAAGGCAGCGAGGCGCTTGTAGGTCAGTTGCAGACGGGCGTCGGCGACGGCAACCTTGCCGCCGAAACGGCGCTGAGCATCAAGAAGGGCATCGAGCATCGTTTGCGAGAACCCCGCCGGGCGGATCGGTTTGGGACCGACCCGCCGTCCGATTCACCGGGAGATTAGTTCCACGCTGCGTGATTGTCTAATCGGCTCGCAGGCACCATAATGACCCGCGATATGGACGAGCGCGATCGGACCGGACGACCTTCCCTACAGGATAAGCGACCGCCGCTTTCTAGTGCGTATGCACCGCAGCACCATCGCTGCGATTGGCCTCGGGTGGCGGGGCGACTGCTCGTAACGCTGGCAACGACAGCCTCCCTCTGCGGCTGTGAATCCATGCCGCCCAGTGCAATCCAGCAGATACGACACGCCCAGCAAGCCTACGATGCCGGTCGATACGCTCGTGTCGATCAACTCGTATCCCCGGTGATCGCCAAGCACGGCTCGCAGCCGCAGATCGCCGAGGCGTTGTATCTACGCGCCCTGGGGAGACTCAAGGCGGGGAATCAGCCGGGGGCGGAGGGCGACTTGCGCAGAGCATTGGCTATCAGCCGCGATCGGCAAACCACCGCCCTGATTGAGGCTCAATTGGGACACTTGCGGTTCGCCGACAACCAATACGAACGAGCGGTGGCCCACTACCGAAGCGCCGTGGGCCATCTATCGACCGACGCCCAAACCGACGAACTCCGCTTCTGCTACGGTGTCAGCCAGCTTCGAGCAGGCCGATTCGCCGACGGCCGAGCCACGCTGAACAGACTGGCACAAGGCA
>JADFPW010000088.1 GCA_022562105.1 Planctomycetota bacterium | reverse complement strand
AGCCGCCGAGGTGGCCGGCGTGGATTCGGCCAGCGTGCGGGAGATCCGCCTTCGAGAGCGATTCGCCCGGACGGTTTTCGAGTTCCTGGACGGTTCCGGTCAGCCGCTCGGAGCCGTCGATGCCTACTCCGGGGAGTTCATGGCCCGGGTGAGCGAGGCGGAAGCGAAGGAGGCAGCGATAGCTGACTTTATCCACCGCTCTCCCGTGGTATCGATCACGTTATTGGAGGGTGAGCCGCCATCGGAGTTCCGAGGCGGCCCGATGCCGGTCTACCAGGTGATTCTCGATCATCCCAAGAACCCGCATCTATACGTCTCGCCGATCACCGGCGACGTGCTCAAACGTCGCAACAAGGTGTGGCGTCTGTTCGATTTCTTCTGGATGCTGCACATCATGGACTATCGCGACCGCAACGACTTCAACCACTGGCTGCTGACCGCGATGAGCGTGTTGGCCATCCTCACATCCGCCAGCGGCTTGACACTGTGGTGGTGGCGAATCCCTCGCAGGCGGAAGTTGAAGGCCCACGTCTGATGGCGAACCGGGATTGGGAAGGGGCGAGATTAACCCGGTGATGCGTTGAACGCGCTCCGGAATGCGGCGTAGTCGTCCAGATCGACGTCTTCATCGCCGTCACGATCCATAGGGGCGCAGGGCTCGCCGACGTTGGCCTGCTGGCTGTTGAAACATCGCTGGAAGTGGCCGTAGTCGATTAGATCCACGTCACCGTCCTCGTCGAAATCGCCGAACAGCTCGCACCCGGCGTCGTAACGACTCGGCAGATCGTCGTTGGGCACGCACAGGCCGCTGGGGAGCGAGTCGGCGCTGAATCGCTCCATGTCGGGATCATTGAGGCCGTCAGACAGGAACGCCGTCAGATCGAGGATCTGCTGCTCCGAGAGCCCCAACGGAACGAACAGCGGCGACAAGTTGTCGATCTTCTGATCGGTGACGGCCGCGTTCTTGTAACGAACCACGTCTTCGACCGTGTCCGCTGAACCGCCGTGAAAGAACGGACCCGTGCCCTTGAGGTTGCGCACGGTCATCGCCCGGAACTTATACTGATCCGCCGGATCGGAGGTGACGTCGAAGCGCCCCAGATCGTGCTCGCCGTCGGGCAGGCCTGCGTGCTCTGCCACCCCGAGGGCGTGATACGTCGTGGAGCCAAGGGCGGGTCCACCGTGACACACCGAACAGCCGGCCTCGCCCCAGAACAGCTCTGCTCCGTCGAGTTCCTCACAGGTCAGGGCGAAATCATCGCCGGCCAGGAACGCATCCCAGGGAGCATGATTGCTAACCACCGTCCGCTCGTACGCGGATATCGCCCGGATGATTTGGAACATGTCGATAAGCACTTCGACCGGTTCATCGGCCAACTCGGGGAACGCTTCCTCGAATAGAGGGACATACTCAGGAACCTGTTCGAAGGCGGTGTCGTCCAGTCGATGAGCACCAAAGGCATTACGGGCCTGGCGTTCCACCGGGGGGGACTCTTCCGGAGTCTCCTGTCGCGCCGCCCCATTCCAGAGCAGCTCGTCGAAATAGGCGACCATGTTGATGGATGGAGACACGATGGCGGGGTTGTCGACGGCATCGCCGTTGAAATCCCCGGTCGGACCCTCGTCGATGGCCCATAATGAGGGGATGGGTTCGCGAACGCTGGTGCCCGATTCATCGAGGAATCGTCGCCCGCCGACGCCGAAGCACTGGGCCTGCCCAGCGCGGAAGCCAGCCTCCACGAAATGGCACGTGGCGCAGGAACCGGTGAGTTCAGTCTCCGGAAACCCCGTCAAGACGGTGAATGTAGGGTCGTGGAACAGCAGGCGACCCAGCTCCACGCGGGCTTCGGTGATCTCGTAGAGCGGATCGATTTCCCCGCCCGGCAGTCTGGGCTGGGGCAGATCGTGGATGTCCTCCGGAATCTGGAGCGTTTCGATACCACCGGCCACCGCGTCGATGAACGCACGAACTTCAGCGGCCCGCGTCTCGACCTCGCAGTCACCTTGGGCTCGGGTCAGGTTGGGGCTGGCGGCCGCGATCAGGCCGACGATCAGCAGCACGCGGCTATCTAGGTGGCGCGAGCTGATCCTCGTGCATCGAGGTGTGGCCGCTGGCGCCTCGCCAAGCGCATCCGTCGTGTGCCAACATGCCCTATGTGCCGCTTCTGACATCGTACAAGGCTCTCTTTCCGCCGAGACCGACTACGTCGGACCGGTCAGCAGTTCCTGGAACATGGCGAAGTCATCGAGATCCACGTCGTCGTCGAAATCGAAGTCCACGACCTCACAGGCCGGATCAACGGGACCACCACCCGCCCCCGTATAGCAGCGCTGGAGGTGAGCGAAGTCCTGGGCGTCGACGTCTCCGTCGAGGTCATGATCGCCACTGGCGAATGGATCGAGTGACACGGTAGCCGTGGCCATCAGGAACGGCTCACTCTTGCCGTGCGTCTCCCACTCTTGAAAGAGAATATCACCCCAGTCATTGGTGACGTTTTCGTCGCGCAGGAACTCGATGTACTCGCGGCTGGACGTTTGATAGTAGAGATTCACCGTCGCCGACGCCGCCCCCTGAGCGAGGACGTAATCCGTATCATCCCAATACTGCCCGTCGGGGTAGTCGGCCCCGACGATCGGAGCGCCGGCTTCCTCGTAGGCGGCGTTGGTGAACCCGCGCGGCGGGATGCGATTGTCCAGGAGGATGACGTTGTTGAGAATGAAGTGGAAGGACTCTCCCTCGGGTACGCCGGTGGCGGCTGAGACCGCGGCGTCCACACCCAAGAGCATCTCGTAGACCTTCGTATCCGAACCGGTCAGCAGGGCTTCGTCCAGATCGTACGTCCCCCTCTCGGCAATCAACTCGCCGAACTCGTCGTAGTACTCGACGTTGAGCCACATGCGCCGACCCTCCGGGTAACCGGTGGGCAACTTGTGACCGGTTTCATTGATGACCGTCACCATGAGCGTGCCGCCGTCCTGCTCGGCTTGGAGCGTAGCGGCCAACTCGAGCATCTCGAATATGCGGTCCTGACCGGCGCCCAGGAGATCGTCGTCGAGCAGTGTGTCTTCCGGCCAAAGATCGACCAGCGTCCCCAGAACCCAGGTGTTGGCCCCGGCGAAATCGTGTTTGGGCATGTCCGGGCGAAGCTCGTAGTCCTCGAAGATGCATCCCCGGCCCTCGCGGCGGGGCATGTGGCAGGATTGGCAGGTGCTGACGATGCCGTCTTCGATGGTGCCGCCAAATCGTCCGCCGGCGTCCACACCGAACGGGTAGTCGCTGTACAGCCATTCGCTGTAGGTCCGCTCGACGGGCATCATGTCGTACTGATCACCCGTGGAGTGCTCCATGTCGAGCGTGCCGAGGGCATAGGTTCCATCGGGCTGGCGCTCGAATACCGGGTTGCTGACGTCGTGGCAGGTGGCGCACAACTCGCTGGTCTTGTGATACGGACTGAATAGCGTGGGCACGCCGTGTGGCGGCTCGGGATCGTCAATGATGAAGGGCCCCCGACGCCGATCCTCCGGGTCGATGATGTAGTTCCCGCTGCCGGGTCGGATCGGCAGTGGATCGATGGCCGCCAGAATCTCCACGTCTTCCTCCGGGCTGATCCCCTCTTTGAAGATCGGATCCACCATTCGGTGGCAGGTATGACAGTTGACGCCGTCGCGATCTTCAGCGAGCAAAGCTGAACCGTCGGGCGGATCGGCCCGTCCATCAACCCAGGCTCGCGGGGTATGGCAGCGGATGCAGAGATCCCCGGCGAAGGCAACGTCCTGGTTGGCGATGGCCAGACCGGCATAGAACACCGGGTCGCGAGCCGCCTGGGCCATCATGGACCCCATCCAATTGGGAGCCACCTCGACGTTCTCCGGATCCACGTAGCCGTGGCAGATGATGCAGCTCTCCTGCGTGAAAATCTCCACCTCCAACATCCCCGGCTGAGTGCCGGCCACGAAGAAGTCGTCGACCGTGGTGTCCACGGTGGCGTAGGTGATCAGGCCGATGGCGGTTACCACGCCCGCGGCTGCCAGAATAATCCGGCGGTGATGTGACCAGAGTCCCCGATTCATGCTTTCCCAACCTCCCACACCCGGCACTTCGGACGCCTCGATTGTCCAACGGCAGGCGATCGGCTGCTACCGCCATGGCGGTGCGAACCTCGCCCCACCAGCCATCTTCCAGCACTTCCATAGTATCCGCGAATGGCCCCGGAGCCAACCCGGGACTGATAATGCTGGGGCGCCCAAGCCCCGGGATCGCAATCCCTGGGCATTAGTCCACGGCAGACGAGAGGCTACTCAGCGCTGGAACCCGTAGTGACGCATTTCCGGACGGATGAGGACGCCGGGGCCCGGCGGTCAGTCCCACGACCAGGCGAAGTCGTCCTTGAAGTGGTGATAGTACAGCCCGATGATTCTCATGGCCACGATCGCAGCGTAAACCGCCAGTACCTCGAGACCGGCAGCCATGGCCACTACACTGGACGGATCGGTGTGAGATCGAGACTGGAGGAGCGCTTCGGCGAGCTGAAATGCGGCGTAGGCCACGACCGTGGCTGCTGCCGTAGTAGCATATCCGACGAATGATCGCAAGACGGTGGAGATCATCAAATCAACACGCCACAGCCCGCTCAGCCCGCCGACGGCGGTGGTGAGTATCACCATCGGCCACGCAAAGACTCCCAAACCAAGCAACACGACGGCTGGATTGAACGGAAGATTGAGACGACCGGACACGGAGTACTGTATGTCAAGCATCGCGTACAACAAAGCGGGCCATCCGACGACTAGCCAGGAAATGAGGAACTTCACCAGCGGGACCACCACGTCCTCAAACCACCCCTCGGAAAGGGAAAAGCTTGGCAGCTCGCTCTCGCCGGAGGCTGCTTCCTGAATCACGTGGAACAGGAATCCGAGGATCCACCCAGCCACGATGACCCGTGCTATTTGCCCCAAGCATCCGCCGAAGGGTAGGAAGACCTGGACGGCGGCGATTATCGCCAGGAACGAAAAGGTGATCAGGCTCGATACGCTGCGAAGGAACAGTAGGCTGCGCAGGCAGTCCGCCCAAAAAGCCGTCAGGCTGGGGCCGCGATCGTCGTCGAACACCTCCCCGGAGTATTGACCGACCGACGATTCGCCGGCCGGAGGGGATGCGTGCAACTCGGGGGAATTGGGATCGGGGGCGGTGAACTCGACTCCGCACATCTTGCAGCGCACACGTTTGCCGTACAGACGCTCGGTCAATGGGTATTCGGTTCCGCAGGCGCAGCGAATCGTATTCATCATTCGTTCGCGTTCCGCAAACGCTCGAAGCGGCCGTCGCTCGCGGAGGCGCATTCACGGGTGATGCCCACCAGAGCCCCAACGGCCTGGACCTCGAAGTCTACCGCCGGAATCCGGCACCGCGATGATAATCTGGGCCCGGGTTTGGAACCGGACCGCGTTGTCGAGGCAGGAGCAGTGCTTGTGCTCTGTCACCCACGATAGGATGGTCGAGCCAAACCGAGCCGCGATCGCTACCGCAAAATGCATCCGACGCGGGTGGCTCGTTCTCGGGATCGTCTGGCGGCTTGCCCACGATCTACGCGGTCGTATCATGCTTCCATGACACGCCAAGCCACGCAGCTATCGACGCAGAAATCGACCAGCGCCTTCCAGGCCGCCTGCCGGGTGATGCCGGGCGGGGTGAACTCGCCGGTTCGAGCGTTTCAAGCCGTTGGTGGCGAGCCGCGGTTCGTCGCCAAGGGCGCTGGAGCCGTCCTGACCGATATCGATGGGAACGACTACATCGACTACGTCGGCTCCTGGGGGCCTTTGATTCTCGGGCACACCGACGAACGGGTCGTCGCTGCCATCAACAAGGCCGCTGCCCGCGGAGCGTCATTCGGCGCTCCTACTGAGCAGGAGACGCGGCTGGCCGAAATCGTCGTCGCCCGCGTGCCGTCGATCGAGCGCGTTCGATTCGTCAACTCGGGGACTGAAGCCACCATGAGCGCGGTCCGCGTGGCCCGCGGATTCACCGGGCGAGATCGGATCATCAAGTTCGAGGGTTGCTACCACGGACACGCCGATTCCCTGTTGGTCAAGGCCGGCTCCGGGGCGATGACGCTGGGCGTTCCTTCGTCGCCCGGTGTACCGGCGGGCACCACCGCGGATACGCTGGTGTTGCCGTACAACGATTTGGCTGCGGTTCGGCAGACCCTGACGCAGCACGCCGGCCGGGTGGCCGCCATACTCGTCGAGCCGATCGCCGGCAACATGGGTCTGGTACCGCCGAACGACGATTACCTCCCCGGGTTGCGCACGCTGTGCGATGAGCACGACGTGCTGCTCATCTTCGACGAGGTGATGACCGGGTTCCGCGTCGCCCCCGGCGGAGCGCAGGAACTGTACCACGTGCGGCCGGACATGACCTGCCTGGGCAAGATTCTGGGCGGGGGTCTTCCGATGGCAGCCTACGGTGGACGGCGGGACATCATGGACTGCGTAGCCCCCGCCGGTCCGGTCTATCAAGCCGGCACGTTGAGCGGCAACCCGTTGGCCATGGCGGCCGGCATCGCCACCATGCAGGCTCTTACGGAGGACGGGGTCTACGAGCAATTGGAGGAGCGGTCCGCCCAGTTGGCTGCCGGGCTCGCCGGTGCCGCGGCCCAGGCCGGCGTGGCGGTCTATCAAACCCGCGTCGGCAGCATGCTGTGCATGTTCTTCACCGACGGTTCGGTCCACGATTTCGCGACAGCAAGCGCCTGCGATACCGAGCGGTTCGGCCGATACTTCCACGCCATGCTGGACCGCGGCATCTACCTGGCCCCGTCGCAATTCGAGTGCATGTTCGTATCCCTGGCCCATTCCGCTGAACAGATTGACACCACCATCGCCGCGGCAGCCGAAGCCCTACGCGAAGCGGCCCAGTAGGCCACACGCACACCTATCGGCGACACTGATCCGAGCCGCGACCGTGCGGGAGCGGTAGCGCGCATGGCCGCTCAGTCGCAGGAAACCGCTCCCTTACGGTCACGCCTCGGATCGGGATTGGTTGCGGTTACCATCAGACTCGACACCGAAACCCCGCCTCGCATGCATGTGAATACACTGATTCCGTATCGACGGCGTAGTTCAACGCCACCAGCGCATCGGCTGCCACATTCGCCACCGTTGCACTGGCATCAGCGCCGGCGGGGCGAGCGTCGCCTAGGCAGTCGAGCACCCACTGTGCAGCCGCTGGGATTCTGAGGTCCGCCAGGATCCGAATTGCGGCCGCCCGTGTACTCGGATCGTGGCAGGCTAAGATGCGTACGACGTCGAGAAAGGACGATGGGGGACTGTCGATTGTCGATAGTAGATTGTCGATTCCGGTTGAAGTGCGTGCATCAGACACCGCCTGTTCGATTGCGGCTTTGACTTCCGCGGCGGATGCGAACGGGGTCGTGTGAAGCTCCTGAATTGTCTCTCGGGCTTTCTCTAGTTCCTCCAACGTGCCGATGTCGAACCACAATCCATCATCGGGGCGGACTTCGTGGGTGTACACGTTGCAGCGGCCCGCCAGCCAGCCGACGAAGTCGCCGGTCTTGTCCACCGACGGCGCAGTACGCACGTACTCGCCAATCAGCGCGGGCGTCTCCGAGCCATAATAGTACAATCCGATCGAGACCATGGCCGACTGCGGCTGATCAGGTTTCTCCACAAAATCGGTGACCTTCCCGCGATCGTCGATGAACGGGACGCCGTACAGCTTGGCCACCTCCAGCGACCCCACGTCGTAGGTCAGGATGGTGTGCCCGCTCCGCTGGAACCGGCTCATGGCTGGGTTGAGCGAAAACGTGCATAGGTTGTCGCCGTTGATCAGCAGGAAGGCCTCGTTCCACCCGGTCTTGTTCAGCGCAAAGTTGATGTCGCCGATCGAGCCCAGGCGATCGTCGTCGGACGTCGTTTCATCGTTGACCACCACGGTTTGCAATCCGTCGTAGGACGCCTTCCGCTCCCACGCCGAGAAGTGCGGGTAGAACCGGTCGTTGGTAATGATGCAGACCTCGTCGATCTCGGCGAGAAACGACAACCGCAGCATGATGTGATCCAGAATGGTCATGCCGTCCACTTCCAGCAGCGGTTTGGGTGTCTCCTTGGTCAGCGGGTAGAGGCGGGTGGCGTACCCGGCACATAGAATGATTGCTTTCATACTCAACCTCTTGGGAATCTCGTGATCTCGTGATTTAGTGATTTGGTGATTTGGTGATTGGGAGCATTGCATAACCCGACGATTGCCAAATCACTAAATCACCAGATCGCCAAATCATGGCCTGATGCGCGTGCCGGCTCGTCCGTCAAGAGCCGCTTCCAATTCGTTAAACGTTGTAATCAACACTTGGACATCGGCTGACGCGGCGGAAGTCAGGAAATTGATCGCCGCCTGAATCTTCGGGCCCATCGAACCCGCCGGAAACTGGCCAGCCTGGAACATCTTTCGTGCGTCGGCCACGACCAGCACATCCAGCTTCACTTTCCCAGGGGTGCCGAAGTCGCGGTAGACCGCGTCCTCACCGGTGATGATGGCCAGCGTGTCGGCTTCGAGTTCGACGGCCAACATCGCCGACGTCAAATCCTTGTCGATGACCGCTTCGACACCCTCGTATCCGCGGTCAGCCACATGAATCACGGGGATTCCACCCCCGCCGGCTGCCACCACCACCTGACCGGCATCGAACAGCGAACGGATGGCATCGAGTTGCAGGATCTCCAGCGGCCGCGGCGACGGCACCATCCGTCGCCACCCTCGACCGGCGATCTCTTTCATCTGCCACCCGTCGTTGGTGGTGTGCCGATCGGCTTGCTCCTTGGTGTAGTAGATCCCGATCGGTTTGGTCGGATCGGAGAACGCCGGGTCGTCAGCGTCGACTCGAACCGTAGTCACGATCGTCGTCGGGTGCATCTTGCGCCCACGGGAGGCCAGCTCGTTGGCCAGACACTGGCAGATCATGTACCCCATCCCCGCTTGGCTGTCGGCCACACAGAGACCCAAGTCGATAGGGTAAACCTCCCCGGCGGCCAACTCGACTCGGCGCAGGATGTTGCCCACCTGTGGCCCGTTGCCGTGGGTGATCAGGAGTTGATGACCCGCATCGATCAAGTTGGCCAGGACCACCGACGTGGCCCGCGACTGGGCAAACTGATCGGCGATGGTGCCCGGGGTGGCTGGGTCGGAAATGGCATTGCCGCCCAATGCGACGACCATCTTGTGCATATAAGGCATCCCGGGTTTGTGTGGCACCGGTTTGCAACCGGTGGGACTCAGAAACACCGGTTACAAACCGGTGCCACACCGGACACTCTCGTTGGCATACGCTCGGCCGTCAAATCCCATGGGCCGATTCGCCCGACGACCGGGGAGAAATGCCGATTGCAGCCATGGAGCGATTCGCCTAGAGTCCGCAACCGGCGCGGAGACGGCCTCCGTGACCGATGAGGAGAAGATCATGAGACAACAGCGGTCGAGACGAAGATTCGGCATCGCCTTGATGGTCAGCGTCGGCCTGCTCCACGCACCGTCGGGGTGGCTTAGTGACGGACTCGGGCAAGAGGTCGAGCCGACGGTGGTGACGTTGGACAACGGGCTCACCGTCATCATGCTCGAACGCCACGAGCAGCCCACGGTGGCCGGCGGGGTATTCTACAACGTCGGCGGGGCAGACGACCCGCGGGGAAAGAGCGGGATCGCCCATCTGTTCGAGCACATGCTCTTCAAGGGCTCCAAGATCATCGGCACGTCGGACTACGAGGCTGAGCGCCCGCTGATCGCCGAGCAGGATCGCCTCCGCGACAAGATGATCGCCGAAATGCAGAAGATGCGGGTCAGGAAGCGACGCGGGCAGATCGACGACGTGCTCGACCCTGCCCAGTGGACGTCGGCGTACACGGAAATGAAGAAGCGCTACGACGAACTGGTCGAAGAGCAACGCGTCTACATCAAGAACAACGAGCTGTTCAACTTGTACACCACCAACGGCGGCGCCCGACTCAATGCGGGGACGATGGAGGACGCCACGTTCTACTTCGTCGTGCTGCCGGCCAACAAGCTGGAGCTGTTGTTCTGGATCGAATCCGATCGAATGGCCAACGGGATCATGCGCGAGTTCTACGTTGAGCGCGACAACGTCCGCGAGGAACGCCGCATGCGAACCGAGAGCACGCCGACCGGCATGCTCAACGAACGATTCAACTCCATGTTCTGGCAGTCGCACCCCTACGGCGTCCCGGTCATCGGGTGGCCGTCGGAGGTGGAGTCCATCACCCGCGACGACGTGCGCGACTTCTACAAGGTCTACTACGCTCCGAACAACGCCTGCCTGGTTCTGGTGGGCGACTTCAACACCGAATCCGCCATGACGCTGGCGAAACGCTACTTCGGGCGCATACCGCGAGGCGAAAAGGTGCCTCCCCCGGTCATCACCGAAGAACCGCCGCCCATTGCCGAGCGACGCTTCTATGGCGAGGCAGAGACCAACCCGCGGGTGATGATACGATTCCATACCGGCGCCATAGGACACGTCGATGAAGCAGCCTTGGATGTCCTGAGCGAACTGCTTTCCGGCAAGACGGGCCGCCTCTACAAACGGCTGGTCACCCAGGAGGAGGCTGTCATGGGCGGTCGGCGAGGCGGGCCCCGCGCCGCCCACCAGTCGCGAAAGTACGCCGGGTACTTCGAGATTAGCGCCACTGTCAAGGAGGGCCATCAACCCGAGGAAGTCGAACAGTTGATCCTCGAGGAGATCGACAGGCTCCGCGAAGGGGAGATCACCGAGTACGAACTCGAGAAGGTCAAGAACCAGGTGTTGGCGAGCTCGGTTCAGCGACTCCGGTCGAACATGGGCCTGTTGTTCCAGTTGGGATTGTTCGAAACCTTCATCGGATGGGACTACATCAACGAGGCTCCGAAGCGGATGCTGGCGGTCGACGCCGACGAGGTCCGGCGCGTGGTCAACAAGTATTTCGACCCCGCGACGCGCACGGTCGGCATCTACCGCACGAAGGCCCCCGACCCCGACGCGGAGGGGAAGTCCGAAGAAGATGCCGAACTCACCGCCCTGCTGGCCAACCTACCCGAGGAGGCCGGTGTGCATATGGCGGCCACAATCGAACGCATCAACTCCTCCGAAGACATCGACCGTCTGCGGCGGATGCGGGATTCGATGGGTGCTCGGATGCCGTCCGAGGACGACCCAGACGGCCAAGCGGCGATGGGGCGTTACATGCTAAAACAGGTCGAGAAACGACTCGCCCAATTGGAAAGCACGCAGAAGGAGAGTGAATAAGATGCGCCCGGAACTATCCACAATATCGAGCATCCGTCCCAACACCCCCAACGAGCCGCGAACTTCAGTTCGCGCGGTGCCCCGTACCCGTGAAACGCAGAACAACACGAGTCGTGTTCCGAAACCGAATCCTCGCCATACGGGTATGGGGATAGGCTCACGTGTCCTGGCGCTCGCGGTCGCTGCAGCGATAATTCCAAGCGCGTCATCCATCGCCCAGCCGACCATCCCCGCCCATCCAAACCAGATCGTCTATCCGGAGCTGAACTATCAACTCCCGCCGGCGTCCACGTTTCGAGAGGTGCTTTCCAGTGGGATGGTGGTCTACATCGCCGAGGATCGCGTGCTGCCCACGTTTGATATGTCGGTGACCATCCGCACGGGCTCCGCCCTTGATCCAGCCGGCAAGGAAGGGCTGGCATCGTTGGTTGGCGAGCAACTCCGTGACGGCGGGACGCGCAGTCTGTCGCCGGAGGAACTGGACGAGCGCGTCGATTTCCTGGCTGCTTCGCTGTCCTCCCGAATCGGCGACACCAGCGGCTCGGCGCGGGTTGGCCTGCTCTCCAAGGATCTCGATGAGGGACTCGCCCTGCTGGTGGAGATACTCCGCCATCCGCGATTCGACGCGGATCGCCTGCGCCTATCCAAGGAACGTCAGATTCAGAACATCAAACGCCGCAACGATTCGACCACGTCCATCGAGCGGACCGAGTGGGGGTTCCTGATGTACGGGGAGGACCACTTCAGCAACCGGTACACCAGCTCAGCGTCCATCGAGGCGATTACCCGTGGCGACATGGCTGCGTTTCACCAGAAGTACTATCACCCGGGCAACATGATCATCGCGGTGAGCGGAGACTTCGACCGGGCCGACATGCTCGAGAAGCTGGAGACCGCCTTCGCCGATTGGCCCACGGGCGAACTAGGCCCCAAAACGTTCGCCGCGCCGACGACTACTCCCAAACCTGGCGTTTATCTGCTGCACAAGGAAGACGTAAACCAAGGGCGCGTGTCGATGGGGCATCAGGGCGTGTTGCGCGGCTCACCGGACGAGTTTGCCCTGCAAGTCATGAACGGAATCCTGGGCGCCTCCGGGTTCACCTCGCGACTGGTGGCCAAGGTTCGATCCGATGAGGGATTGGCCTACAGCGTCGGCAGTTCGTTCGGGCAGGGCGTCTACTATCCCGGCAGCTTCCGCTGTTTCTTTCAAAGCAAGAGCAACTCCTGTGCCTACGCCGCTCAATTGGTGCTCAACGAGATCAACCGCATCCGCACGGAGCTGCCCAGTCAGAAGGACGTGGACGACACGGTCAACTATGTGGTTGAAAGCTTCCCGCAGCGATTCAGCTCGAAGATGGCCCTGCTGGGCACCTATGCGCGTGACGAGTACACCGGTCGCGATCCTAACTACTGGCAGACTTACGTCGATGGTCTAAAGGCGGTGACTCGCGATGACGTGCTGCGGGTGGCCAAGAAGTACCTGCACCCGGATCAGTTGGTTCTATTGGCTGTAGGCGATGCGACCACCATCCGCGCCGGCGGCCACGACAAGGATCCCGACCTGACATTGGACAAGTTCGGCAAGGTCATCCAACTCCCCCTGCGCGATCCGGACACGCGCAAACGCTAGCGTCACGACCCGCGGTCTTCAGTCCGGGCAGAGTCCCGGGCGCCGCCGCCTGACAACTATCGACAAGCGTCTCCTC
>JADFPW010000087.1 GCA_022562105.1 Planctomycetota bacterium | reverse complement strand
TACGGCGGCAAGCGGCGCAAGTAGTGTAGTGTTTCGTAAGTAGCGCTGGTTTTGTTAACCGAGCCGCGACCGTAAGGGAGTGGTTTCTTTGTCCGCCTCCCTCACGGTCCGGGCTCGGATAAGATGCAAACAGCATGATAAAGTATACTAGGATATGGGGCGACCGTGGCTGGTACCACGAACGACAATCTCGCGGTCAAGGGTAAGCTCCAGGTTGGTGCACGGCACGCACCGGCGACCGATCGGCCGCTCGTCGTAGCGGCCGGCGTGGTGAGCGGTGCGATCGCCATCGCCCTCGCCGCTCAGGTACGCATTCCGATCCAGGGGAGCACGGTTCCATTTACGCTGCAGACCTGTGCGGTGTTGATGTGCGGGTACTGCCTCCGGCCTCGACCGGCGATGTGCGCAGTGGCGCTCTATCTGTTGGTCGGACTGGCGTCGTCGGCGATGTTTGCGACGGCCACCGGCTTATGGGGTCACACGGGGGGCTACTTGTTCGGGTTCCTCCTGGCGGCGCCTGTGGTCAGCATCGTGGCGGGCGGTGTTCGAGGTTCTCTGGTCCGGCAGATCCTCGCCGGCGTCATGGGGATGGGCATCATTTTCGGGATGGGCGTCTCGTGGAAGGCCATCGTTTCCGGTCTTGGCATTGGGGCTGCCCTCTCCGACGGGTTGGTGCCGTTCCTTCTGCCGGCTGGCGTCAAACTAGCCCTGGCGGTTTCGGCCGCTCGTCTGATGGGCCTGGCGGCGAGTTCGAGTAAGCGTGGTTGGTTTGGCCCGGCAGGGGGTAGCGGGTATGATAGTCCGGATTGACGGTGGCACTGCTCTAGCGCAGTGCCACGGGTTCCGGGCAGATGAATGGTTAGGGTAGAGGTTCGACCAGGTTATGGCATACAAGAAGTTCACCAAGTCGGAGAGCCAGTTGGTTCCCGACGTGCGTTACCAGTCGAAGCTGGTCAGCAAGTTCATCAACTGCTTGAGTTGGGATGGCAAGAAGTCCGTCGCCGCCAAGGTATTCTACGACGCCATGGATATCGTCGCCAAGCGTGTCCCCGACACCGAACCGCTGGAGATCTTCGAGAGGGCGGTCGGTAACGTCAAGCCCAACATCGAAGTGCGTTCCAAGCGAGTCGGCGGCAGTAACTACCAGGTTCCCATGCAGGTCAGCCGCAAGCGGCAGCAATCCCTGGCCATCCGATGGATATTGCACGCCGCTCGTGCCCGAAGCGGCCAAGCGATGTGCAAGTCGCTGGCCCAGGAAATCGGCGACGCCTTCAAGCGTGAAGGAACGGCCATCAACACCCGCGAGAACATTCACCGCATGGCCGAAGCCAACAAGGCGTTTGCCCACTTCGCCTGGTAGGCATGGGGGACCGGTTTGTAACCGCTCTCTCGGTCGACCCTCGGTGACCTGTCCTATTGTTCTGCAGCAGTGCCCCGATCCTGCCGGGTGCCATGCTCACGCTTGCGTGAGCATGGCACCCGGCGTGGGCATGGCACCCCGAGTGGGGTGAGTTCGCAAAGCAGCGCGGTATCCAGGAAGCAGAGGTAAGGCGCACACAATGGCCCAGATGAACATGGTAAAGGCGCTCAACCTGGGGTTGAGTGAGGCGCTGCGCCGCGACCCGGAGGTCGTGGTCATGGGCCAGGACGTCGGACGCGATGAGGGCGTGTTTCGCGTCACCGAAACCCTGCTCGCCGAGTTTGGGGCGAAACGGGTGATTGACACGCCGCTTGCCGAGGCCGCCATCGTGGGCGCAGCCGTCGGGATGGCATTGTGCGGAATGCGACCGGTCTGCGAGATCCAGTTCTCCGGATTCGCCTATCAAGCCTACCACCAAATCGAGGGTCACATGTGTCGGTTTCGCAACCGGACACGTGGACGATATCACATTCCGATGGTGATTCGCATGCCCTACGGCGGCGGCATCCGGGCGATCGAACACCACAGCGAGTCACGTGAGGCGATCTACGCCCATACGCCGGGCCTCAAATTGGTGGTCCCATCCTCACCGCGGACCGCTCGCGGACTGCTGGCGGCGGCGATTCGCGATCCTGATCCGGTGATATTCTTCGAGCCCAAGGCGCTCTACAGGGCGTTTCGGGAAGAGGTGCCGGAGGAGGAGGAGGTAATCGAGATCGGGCGAGCGCGCGTGGTGCGACCCGGAAGCGACATCACCTTCATCTCCTACGGGGCGTCGCTGCGTCCCACGCTCGAGGCTGCCGAGGAGTTGGCCGACGGCGATTCGGTCAGCGCCGAGGTCGTCGATCTGCAGAGCATCTCCCCGATCGATACCGACACCATCACCGAATCGGTCACCAAGACCGGCCGGGCGATCGTGATCCACGAGGGGCCTCGCACCTGCGGCGTCGGGGCGGAAATCGCCGCCCGGATCATGGAAACATCGATGTTCCACTTGGAGGCTCCGGTTAGACGCCTCACCGGGTTTGACGTACACTTCCCCTACTTCATGCGTGAGCGCCCGTACCTGCCCAACGCCGAGCGGATTGCTCATGCGGCGCGGGAGCTGATGGCCTGCTGATCGGCCCGGGGGTGCGCGGCTTGTGGGTCGGCGGATAGGTCAGTCAAACACGGAGCTGAAGATGGGCTACGAGTTCAAGCTTCCCGATCTGGGGGAAGGTATCCATGAAGCTCAGATCGTGCGCGTCATGGTCACTCAAGGGGCGACCATCGTAGAAGATGCGCCGATTCTCGAAGTCGAGACCGACAAGGCTGCGGTCGAGATTCCATCGCCCGTCGGTGGTACCGTTACCACCGTCCATGTGACCGAGGGGCAAACGGTCAACGTCGGGGACGTGATGATCACCTTTGGCGATGCCGCTCCGTCGGCAACGGCCGCCGCCCCGGCCTCGAAACGCCCAGCGTCGCCGGCGCCAGCCGCACCGCAACCGCCCGCATCGCAGCCGACGGCGCCGAGTGCGCCGGCCGTAGCCCGAGTATCTACCGCCGGGCGTCGGACCACGACACCGGCGGCTCCGGCTGTGCGAAAGCTGGCCCGCGACCTGGGTCTCGACCTGGACACGATTACCCCGACCGGCCCTGGCGGACGGGTGACGCGAAGCGATGTCGAGCAAGCAGCGGAAGCAGCTACGTCCCCCGTGGCGGCGCCGACCGCCACTCCCGCCGTTACGCCGTCGCCGGTCGCAGCGACCGCACCGGCTGCCGCACCGTATACGGCCCCGGAGGGCGTGGCTGACGTTGACAAATGGGGGCCGATCCGACGGGCTCCGCTCACCCAGATTCGCAAGACGATCGCAAGACGAATGGCGGAGTCGGCGACGATCATCCCGCACGTGACGACATTTGATTTTGCGGACATTACCGAATTGGAACGCCTGCGCAAGGCGAGCGGTGACGGCGAATCGAGCCGTCCACGTCTGACCGTACTGGCCTTTGTTATCAAGGCGGTCGCCGCGGTGTTGAAGCGCCATCCGCACTTCAACGCCAGTTTCGATGCGGTGCGCCAGGAGTTGATCTTCAAGGAATACGTCAACATCGGAGTGGCCGTCGATACCGAGCGGGGGCTCATCGTGCCCGTTCTGCGCAGCGTCGAGAACATGGGACTGTCCAGCGTGGTCGCGGGCTTGGAAGCGCTGGCCGAGAAGGCCCGATCGGCTCAGTTTGCCATCGAGGATCTGCGTGGCGGCACGTTCACCGTAACCAACATCGGGGCCATTGGCGGCACGTTCTTCACACCGATCATCAACTATCCGGAGTCCGCCATTCTGGGCGTCGGTCGGAGCAAGTGGGAGCCGGCCGTGGTCGAGGGGCGTGTCGAGCCTCGCTATCGTTTGCCCATCGGCCTGACCTTCGACCACCGCATCGCGGACGGCGCGAAAGCCGCGCGATGCCTGAAAGACCTGATCGCCTGTTTGGAGAACCCCGGGTGGTTCCTGATGGCCTGACCGCGGCGGCTCTGACCCGTCAAGTGGGGGATACACAGCATGGTGGTTGGTGAGTTCACTCAAGAGACGGATCTGCTGGTCATCGGCGGCGGGCCCGGGGGGTACTCGGCCGCATTTCGGGCTGCCCAGCGCGGCGTACAAACAACTTTAGTTGAGGCCACCCCGTTTCTCGGCGGGGAGTGTCTGCACCACGGCTGCATTCCATCCAAGACGTTGCTGGCCGTGGCTGAGATTCTGGGATTGGCTGAGCACGCCAAGGCGCTGGGGATCGAGTTCGCCGCCCCAAAGGTCGATCTGGACGCGGTGCGGGCCTGGAAGGACCAGGTCATTGTCAAGCTGGTCAAGGGTTTGGACAGCTTGTGCAAGCGATATGGAATAGACCACGTCCAGGGTCGGGCGCAGTTCGAGGACTCGCGTCATGTGGCCCTCCTGGGCGGCGAGGTAGCCCGGATCCGGTTCCGCAAGGCGATCATCGCCACCGGCAGTCGCCCGGCGGTGCTACGCGGCGTGCAGGTTGATAGTCCGCGAGTGATGGACTCCAAGTCGGCGTTGGGCATCTCAGAGATTCCCGCACACCTGCTGGTCATCGGCGGCGGCTACATCGGTTTGGAACTGGGCAGCGTCTATTCCGCCCTGGGTAGCGAAGTCACCGTGGTGGAGATGCTGGACCGCCTTCTGCCGGGTGC
The DNA here is from genome assembly GCA_022562105.1 of Planctomycetota bacterium. Lineage (GTDB taxonomy): Bacteria > Planctomycetota > Phycisphaerae > UBA1845 > UBA1845 > JADFPW01. The sequence continues at coordinate 8,446 of JADFPW010000087.1, read as the reverse complement.
GGACGGCGATCTGGTTCGACCGTTAGCCAAACGATTGGGGAAGCAGCTCCACGAGATCTGTCTGTCGACACGGGTCACCCGGATGACCGACTCAGACAAAGGAATACAGGTCGCCTTCGAGGGCAAGCGCGTGCCCCAGCGTGAACTCTACGAGGGTGTCTTGGTGGCGGTGGGCCGACGACCCAACACCCAGGAGTTGGGCCTGTCGAACACCGGCGTCGAACTGGACGACCACGGCTTCATCCAGGTGGACGAGCAGTTTCGCACGGCCGACAAGCGAATCTACGCCGTGGGCGACGTGGTCGGTGAACCCATGTTGGCCCACCACGCGATCCACCAGGGCCACGTTTGTGCCGACATCATCGCCGGTCGAGACGCGGTATTCGACGTCCGAGCCGTCCCCGCGGTGGTATTCACCGATCCGGAGATCGCCTGGTGCGGCCTGACCGAGGACGAGGCCAAAGCCGGCAATATTCCTATTTGCGTCAAGAAGATGTCATGGGTGGCGTCGGGTCGAGCGACGGCCATTGGCCGGACGGATGGACTGACCAAGATCATCTTCGAGCCCGAGACCGGGCGCATATTGGGAGTGGGCATCACCGGGGCGCACGCCGGCGAGATGATTGCCGAAGCCATGTTGGCCATCGAGATGGGCGCCGTCGCCACTGACCTAGCCGAAACCATCCATGCCCATCCGACGCTTTCCGAGACGATGGGGGAGGCGGCCGCACTGATGGTACATGATCTGGAAAAGGTAGAGAGGCAGTAGGCGAGCGTTGGGTGGCGCGGTCGAGGCTCAGTTTGTTGCGATTATTCTGAGACACTACCATGCGAGTGATCGTAAGCTGATCGAGTGGGCATGAATGAGAACCGCGTAAGAGCCTACGGGCACGTTCGCAGCATCCTACTGGCGCTGGCCACACTGGCCATCGTGGGGGTGCTGTTTGGCGTCTACCAGTCCAGCCGGCCCAATTCGAGTGTGGCCCGGCGCGGAGTCGGCCCGTCAAGCGATCCAGTGAGTCCCATCGATTCCGATGCCCAAACGCCGGCCCCCGATCGCCCCATGATCGACATCGGCAATGATATCGCCACCTCCGGAGGAAGCCTGCCCAAGTACGTCAGCTACGACCCCGAGACGGGCGATGTCCGCTTCGAGATCTACGCCGACCAGTGGGAGCCGTCGTCCACCAAGCCGGACACGTTCGTGTTCCACCATCCGGAGATTCGTGCCCAGACCTCCGAAGGTCAATGGATTCGGGTGTTTGCCGGCCGCGGCGAGATGGAGCTAAGGCGATCGGGGAGCGGGACTCTACGCCCCAACAGCGGTGAACTGCATTATGGAGTACGTATTGAGATTGACAGACTCAGCGCCGAAGAACGCGGCAAGCTCCCCCTCGAGGAGCAGAATAATCCGGACGAAAGCCGTCTGATCACCATCGAGGCCGAGCACCTCGTCTTCGACCTTACCTACGCCACCCTAAGGACGGTTGGTCCATTTACCGTCACCGGTGCGGAAATGCAGATCACCAGCAGCGACCTGAACCTCCAATACAACGAAGTGGATCGGCGCATCGATCATCTGAGAACCGCAGGCGGCGGGACCATTCGACTGTCCGAGGTCCCGGGTTTCGCGGCGGCTCCGGTCCCGGGCGCGGCGACGACCACAGACGAAACCGCAACGCGGGCCCATCCCGTCGCTAAGGACGGCACAATACACAGACCGGGGCACGATCCGCTCCTCAGCGATGCGTCCCAATCCGTGACGGTGCCCGGCGATCATCCGCCGGGCACAGATCACCCGCAAACATCCGAGGCTGCTCGAGCGGGCACGGTGGACCAAGATGGAGTCCTGGTGATCGCCACTGAGGACGCGGCGCCGGAAAGGGAACGCCGGGCGGACACCTATCTGGCCCGGTTCGAGGATGACATTCGCGTGGAACAGCGCAGTGGCGACGAGTTGGCTGCGCGTATCACCGCCGACGTGCTCGAGCTGGCCTTCGAGTTCGATTTCGCCCAGGGCAACGCCGCCCGGACGGGCAGACTGACCGACGCGTCCGATGGCCATAAGCAGCCCGACGGCGAGGCTGAAACGCCTAAACCGGCGTCCGAGTTGCTGGTGGAGTGGTCCGGTCCGTTGGCCATTGATTGGCAGAGTTCCAGCTCCGATCCGATCATCGAAGGTGCGAGCCCGCGCCTGCATCTCATGGCCAGCGGCGAGCCGGTCGAGATTTTCGAGCGTCGGGCGCGCATTCGTTGTGGGCGAGCCGTCTACGAGAATGATACGCAGTTGCTGGTGCTCACCCGATCGGAACTCGCCCCGGTGGAGATTAATAGAGAAGACGGCTCGCGGCTGGTCGGCGAACGGATCGTGTTTGACCGAGCCAACGGGCGTGGCGAGGTGACCGGGCCGGGCCTGCTTACCCAGGGCGCCGCGACCGAATCGACGGGCGTGGCGAGGAACGCCTCATTGGCCGGGCAGGGCGTGCAGGTGCGCTTCCAGAATCGCCTCGAATTCAAGCTCGGGCGCCAGATGCGCATCGAGACCGACCCGCTGAGTGGGCAGCCCAGTCGCACTGAAATCGAGTTCCTGGAGTCGGCCACGTTTCACGGCGCGGTCCTAATGGAGCACGGCTCGGAGCGAATCACCTGCCGGGACGGCCTGGACGTGGTCATGGCATTGGACAGGTCCGGCACCGTGACGCCGCGCAGCGCCGTGGCCGTCGGCTCGGTGGTAGCCTTGCACGAAGGTCGACGCATCGCCGCTGGTGAGCGCATGCAATTCGAGTTTCGTAGTGTCGAAAAGGAAAAGCCCCCCTTCGATCTCTCCCGAGCCCATGAGATAGCGATTGCCCGTGGGCTGGATCCGGCCACGGTGGACTGGGAGAAGCAGCGAATCGACTACGAACGAGAACGCAGCTTTCGCCCGGTTCTTTCTCGGCTGCGAGCGACGGGCGGGGTGGTGGTGGAGGACCCGACGGAGCAGCTCACGATTCACGCGGAGCGGCTGGATAGCGGTTTTGGTGACCAAGGGGAAATCGAGTGGGCCCTGCTCATCGGTACGGACCAGCCGGCCATGGTGCGCATGGGCGACTTCGAGATCGTCGGACAATTGCTCGATCTGAACATGGACGAGGAGTATGTTCGCGTGCCCGGCGAGGGGCTGATGCGCTTCTCCGCACTCACCGGCTTGGACGGGCGGCGACTCGATCAACCGGCGGACGTGACCATCACCTGGACGGACGAGATGGAATACCGCGGACTGCGCAACTCAGCCACCTTCCACGGACACATCGAGGCCACCAGCCGGCGACGCCGGACGACTTCCCCCAACAATTCGGCCCCCGCCCGGTCCGCACTCGGCAGGCTCGCCATCCGCGTGGGGACCGAGCTGCTCCTTCCTCATCCGCTGGCGACTCGCGTCTCAGGGGTTATCCATCAGAACTCCGCAGCGTCTGATCTCTGGCAACTCGTGAAGGCGCGTTTTGTGCCGGCCGATTACGAAACAGTCGAGGAAAGTACGTTCAACTGCGCCCGCCGACTGGTGATCGACTTCGCCGACGCCCAGCCGATCGATGCCGGTGATGACCCAAGAGAGCGGTGGGGACTGTTCACTCCGCTGGTGGATTTGATCGCCCGCAGCGGTCGCGACACTCCATCCAGACCGCGCTTCGACAAGGAACCGGTATCGCTACTGGCGGAGGGGGACGTGACGCTCACCACCGCGACTGTGGACGCCGACAGCGGACTCATTCGGACACGGAACACGATCACCGCTCCGCGACTCTACGTGGATCTCCGCACGGAGGTCATGCAAATCGAGCATCCCGGTACGCTGCTGATTGAGGACTATCTGGGCGACGCGACCGACAAACCCGACGCCCGACCGGTGTTGTTCGCTCCGTCGTCGTCTGTCGGCACCTCGCAGACATTCGTGTCCTGGAACGATTCGGCCCAGCTCTACTACGGCAGCGGGCGGGCCGAGTTCCACGGACAGGTGGAACTGGTTCACCTGACCGGCAGTCGTATGCTGGTCGTGACGCCCGCGTCGGCGACCGAATCGCACCGGTCAAATGCTGCGTCAACCCGAAGGAACAACGGAACTGCGGGACGTCGGGCACACCTGGGCTGCGATAGACTGGCATTCGAGTTCTCCCCCAGTAGTGGCTCTTTGGCAGCGACGCGCGGCGCCGGCCAAATGGCCATCGACGAACTGAATCGATTCGAGGCTCGCGGCCACGTTCTGTTCGAGTTCCGCGGAGCCACCGTCATTGCCGAGACCGTTACTTACGAACAGCAGAGTCATTTGCTCAGCATTGTCGGCAGCGATCTGATGCCCGCCTCCATTCACGACGCCCGCGGTCTGGTGACCGGTGAGAAGTTTACCTGGAACCTGGAAACCAACGAGCGCAAGCTGGTCAACTACACCACCATGCGCTATTGATCGTCCCGACGGAAAGGTCGAATGAGCATGTCCCATCCAACGAGTTTCCTGTGTGTGGTGTTGTGTGTCCTGGCCACGGGCTGCCGATTGGCGGGCCGATTGTCGGGGGGCGGCGAGATGCAACCGCCGATGGCCAAGGTGATCCCGACGACGCTTGAGAAGCACGGCCATGTCCGTACCGATGACTATTACTGGCTCAACCAGCGCGACAATCCGGATGTGGTCGCTTATCTGGAGGCGGAGAACGAGTACACCGACGCGGTGTTGGGGCACACCGAGGATATGCAGCAGGCATTATTCGACGAGATCATCGGCCGCATCAAGAAAACGGACATGTCTGTGCCCTATAAGCTTGACGATTACTACTATTACTCCCGCCAGGAAGAGGGGATGGAGTACTCCATCTACTGTCGCAAACGTGAATCGCTCGGTGCCCATGAGGAGATCATGCTTGATGTGAACCAGCTGGCCGTCGGGCACGACTTCATCTCCGTTCGAGGCCGAGCGGTGAGCATGGGGCAGGACATCCTCGCCTACGCACTCGACACGAAGGGGCGGCGAATCTACGACATCCACTTCAAGGATCTGGCCACCGGGCGGAATCTACCGGACATCATTCCCCATGTCACCGGTAACATGGCTTGGGCCAAGGACATCAAGACATTCTACTACGCCAAGCAGGATCCGGCGACCTTGCGCAGCTACCAGATTTGGCGGCATGTCCTGGGGACGGATCCGGCGGGGGACGACTTGGTCTTCGAGGAGAAGGACGACACGTTCTCGACTTATGTGTTCCGAACGAAATCCAAGAAGTACATGATGATCGTTTCGGCGCAAACGTTGAGCACGGAATATCGCTATCTGGATCTGGACGATCCGGCCGGCGAATTCAAGATGTTCCTGCCACGACGACGGGATCATGAGTATTCCGTGGATCACTTGGGGGATGATTTCTACATCCGTTCCAATGATCAAGCCAAGAACTTCCGCTTGATGGCTACATCGATCAACAACACGGCCCGAGAGAACTGGCGGGAGATCATCGCCCACCGTGACGACGTCCTGTTGGAGGATTTCGAGCTGATCCGCGAGGCCCTGGTGGTGCAGGAGCGTCGGGAGGGCCTGCGGCGGATCCGCATCATTCCCTGGTCCGGGGAGAACGAGCATGAGCTGGAGTTCGACGATCCAGCCTACCTGGCCTACCTGACCGGTAATTACGAGCTGGATACACAGGTATTTCGGTTCGCGTACCAGTCCATGACCACCCCGAACTCGATCTATGACTATAATATCTCGTCGCGCACGAAGGTTCTGCGCAAACGGCAGGAGGTGCTGGGCGGGTTCGATTCGAGCGACTACGCCACGCAGCGCCTCCACGCCGTCGCCCGGGACGGCACTCGCGTTCCGATCTCCATACTTTATCGTAAGGGTATGAAGCTCGACCGAGGGAATCCGTTGTTATTGTACGGATACGGCTCCTACGGGGCGACAATGGACGCCGGGTTTTCATCGACCCGGCTTAGTTTGGTGGATCGAGGGTTTGTATACGCCATCGCCCACATTCGCGGCGGGCAGGAAATGGGACGTCAATGGTACGAAGACGGCAAGCTGTTCAACAAGAAAAATACCTTCACCGATTTCATCGACTGTGCCGAGCACCTGGTCGATGCGGGCTACACCAGTCCGGATTCGCTCTACGCCATGGGCGGAAGCGCCGGCGGCTTACTCATGGGGGCGATCACCAACATGCGTCCGGATCTATTCGACGGCGTGGTGGCTCGCGTCCCCTTCGTCGATGTGGTGACCACCATGCTGGATGACAGCATTCCGCTCACCACCGGTGAGTACGACGAATGGGGCAACCCCAACCAGAAGGATTACTACGACTACATTCTTTCCTATTCGCCATACGACAACGTGGAGGCCAAGGATTACCCGCACTTGCTGGTCACCACCGGCCTGCACGATTCCCAGGTTCAGTATTGGGAGCCGGCCAAATGGGTGGCCAAGCTGCGGGCCCTCAAGACCGACGACAACCGCGTGCTGCTCAAGACGAACATGGGGGCGGGACACGGCGGGGCATCGGGGCGATTCAAGCGACACCGAGAAACCGCATTGACCTACGCCTTCCTGTTGGATCTGGCCGGGGTGGTGGAATAGCAGTCCGTTCACGAAGGTGTCCTGGCCGGCGGCCAATCGTTGATCGCGGAAATCGACCGTCGTGCGATTGGCTGGGGGCCGTAGCCATCGCCTGCTGAGCGGACGCGGAGGCAGGTCATGAGGATTTCGGGTCTTAGGAGTCGCATCGAAGAGGCGTTCAACAAGCCAACGGCTGAACTCAGTCGGTGGATCCGCTTCGTACGTCTGCAATTCGAGCTGTGGCGGTTCTGTGCTCGTCGGCTTCGTCGCAACAACCTCGTGGCGATGAGCGCCGCGTTGTCCTTCCGCACGATTTTCGCCATGATTCCCGCCCTGATCCTGGGGTTCCTGATGCTCCGGTCGCTAGGGGTCGTCGAAGACGGGAAGCAAACACTGCGCAAGTTCCTGGAAAACTCGGGCATCGCCCAGATTGCCGCCTTCGAGCCACTCGGTGACGCGACGGCTGAACCGGGCGCTATATCGAGTCTCGATGGCGATTCCAGAGATAAGTTGCCCGCAACTGGGCGGGTTATCAATGTAGCCGACGAGATCGAGGATCTCATCAGTCAAGCGGAGGACAAGCTGACGTTCGAGCGGATCGGCCCCATCGGGGCGTTGCTGATGATTTGGACGGCGATGGCCCTGTTGATCACCCTGGAGAGTTCGCTCAATCGTATCTTCGAGGCTCCGCGCAGTCGGGCCGTCTCCCGGCGCATCGTGCTCTATTGGGCGACCATCACGCTCGGACCGATTCTGATCGTCGCGGCTGGAGAGCTTTTTCAGAGCGCGGTGGAGGCGTCGGCCGGCCTGCCCGGAATCGAATGGGTGGCGGCGGCGATGGGATGGTTCGCTACGGCGCTGGTGGGCATGTTCGTCGTCGCCATGGGCTACAAGCTGATTCCCAACACACACGTCCATTTCTCATCTGCGTTCGGGGGGGCGCTGATCGCCGTACCGCTCTGGCTGTTGGCCCGGTGGGGGTTCGCCATCTATGTCGAGCGTTTCGTTCTCCAGGGCAACCTCTACGGGGTGCTGGGCCTCTTCCCGCTCTTTATGCTCTGGATCAATATCTCGTGGACCATCCTGCTGTTCGGTGCCCAGTTGGCCCACACCGCGGCCAACCTAGGGCAGTTGCGGGCTGCGGAATCCGCCGCCGAACCAGCCCCGGGGCCGTCCGCGTTTCTGGCCGTGGCCACGTCTGTCGCCCGAACGTACGCGGCTGGAAACGGACCGGCGACACTGAGCGATGTCTCGACCGCCACCGGATTGCCCGCTGAATGCACCCACCGCATCCTCGATCGACTGATCCAGGCCGAAATACTTTGCCAGACCGACAGCCGTTCAAGCGGCCGGTACATCCTGCCTCGCCCATCCGAACACATCCGAGTCTTGGAGGTTCTCGATCTGGCTGACCACGGGTTTTCGGAGTTGGGTCGAGGCAGTGGCAATGTGATTTGCGCCGTGGTCAACGACACCGTAGGCCGAGCGAGAGAGGTCATTGGGGAGACGACTTTGGCGGAGGTGGTCACCGCCGTAGAGCGATCCACGGTGCCCATCTGACCAACTGGAAAGTCGGTCCCACACATAGGCGGTCAAGGGAAGAGGAAGGCGTCCGGGGATACCGCGCGGATCTCGCGCAAGGTGAACACGCCGTCGGCGAACGTTTTGTAGCGGCCGACGTGGACCAGGTAGAGCGTGTGTCCACCGTTATGCGTGGCGGTGACGCTTGCGGGTTTTGCACGATCCTTCCAGCGCTGGGCCTCGGCCTCGGCGGCGGATGACCGGGAGAATGCTCCCGACTGAACGACGAGGTAGTCGTGCGGCCAGTTCGCCTTTCGACGGGAGGATTCAGCGTAGAGTCCAGTC
>JADFPW010000086.1 GCA_022562105.1 Planctomycetota bacterium | reverse complement strand
AGATCACCGATGGTCACGGTCACGGGAGTATTCCCCGCGTCGTACGTCACATCGGCGGCGAAGGTGCCGTCGCCGTGGTTAAGCAATACGGAAACATTGCCGTCCGTCTGGTTCGTTACGGCTAGATCCAGGTCCCCGTCCCCATCCAGATCGCCGACGTCCACACCCAGGGGGTATTCTCCCACGTCGTAGGTCACGTCGGCGGCAAACGTTCCGTCGCCGTTGTTCAGCAGTATGGAGACGTTGTCTGCACCGGAGTTGGCAACAGCCAGGTCGGGATCCCCATCCCCGTCAAGATCGCCGATGGCCACATCAGCTGGATCATAGCCCACGCCGGAAAGCAAAGGCGCCGCGAAGATCCCATCACCATTGTTCAGCAAAATGGAGATGAAAGCGAACCCGTAATTCGCCGCGACTAGGTCGGCGTCTCCATCCCCGTCCAGATCGCCGATGGCCACGGAAACGGGATGACCCGCGCCGTAGACCACTTCGTCGCCGAAGATACTCGGACAATCAGCGCGGGCCACTGGGAGACGCGCGATTCCGATCCCTAGCAAGACCGTAGCGACTCCAATGAACACGATTCCATTTTGGATAGACATGAGATCATCTCCAACTCATTGACCTGAACCGGGCCGTACTCGCGAGCAGACAACTTGCCGACGCCGCGTCGAGCTGGCTCACATCCGGATCCGGAGCCCGAATACGAATGAATCATACCACAAATGGATCAAGCGGATAAGAGCCCGCCCAGGATGCGATACTATCCGGCGACCGTGGGGGACTCGCTGGGAAGTTCCGGATTGGTACCCAAGGGCGGCGGTGGTCGTGAAATATGGCCTGTCGGTCCGTCAGGTGGGTCAACCGGTCCAGAGACGGGCTACCTGAGCGACCAGGCCGCAGGCGAGGATGGCCAGGGTGAGCGGCATCAGGTTGGCCCACGCCGTCCACTTCCAACTGCCGGTTTCGCGGTAGATGGTCCAGGTAGTCGTAGCGCACGGGTAATGCAGCAGGGCAAATAGCATCATGCAGGCCGCCGTGACGGGCGTCCACCCGTTGGCGTGAAAGAGTTGGCCGAGCTCAGCCATGTTGTCCAACTCAGTCATCTTGCTGGTGGCCATGTAGCCCATGATCAGCGTGGGCACGACGATCTCGTTGGCCGGAATGGCGATGATGTAGGCCACCAGAATGACGCCGTCCAAACCAATCAGCGCCGCTGCCGGCGTCAGCCATTCGGAAATGTGCGTCATCAGTGAAACGTCGCCCACCGTCACGTTGCCGAGAATCCAGATCAGCGCCCCGGCGGGGATTGCACAGATGCATGCCCGGCCCAGAACTACGATGGTTCGGTCGATCATCGCACGGTGGATTACGCGCAGCAGGTTCGGTCGTCGGTACGGCGGCAATTCTAAGAAGAAGTGACTCGATTCGCCTTTGAGAACCGTCTGGGATAGCGCACGTGAGACGACGAAGGTGACCACCACGCCGAGGAGTGTGACCCCGACGACGGCGCCGGTCGCAATCACGCTGGACCACACCGGCGGGAACGAAGCGGCCACGAACACGGTGGCCAGCATGATGATGGTCGGCCAGCGCCCGTTGCACAGCATGAAGTTGTTGGTCAGGATGGCGATCAGCCGCTCCCGGGGCGAATCGATGATCCGGCACGCCGCCACGCCGGCCGCGTTGCATCCGAACCCCATCCCCATGGTCAGGGCCTGCTTGCCATGGGCCCCGCACCAACGAAAGATTCGATCGAGATTGAACGCGACCCGCGGCAGATAGCCCACGTCCTCCAACAGTGTGAATACCGGAAAGAAAATCGCCATCGGAGGCAGCATCACCGCCACCACCCAGGCCAGACCCGTGTACACACCGTCGATCAGAAAACCGGTCAGCCACCACGGCGCCCCGATCGCGTTCATCCCGCTCAGCATCACGTCACGAAGGGCGAACAGGGCGGAAAACAGCATAGAGCTGGGGACGTTGGCCCCGGCGATGGTCAGCCACAGGACCACGGCCAACCCGCCAATCATGATTGGGAAGCCGAGTAACCGGCTGGTCACTATCTTGTCGGCGATCAGACCCCAGTCAACGGACGGTTGACCGGTAACGCGCACGCATTTGTCCGCGATCCTGGCGGCGTCGCTGTAGAGCGAGGCCGCCAGGCGATCGTGCAGCCCTGTGCCTATCTCTCGTCGGAGTTTTCGAGCGTCGGCGAGTAGCTCCTGGGCTGAAGGTGCCGTGGAGGTGCTCACGCGACCGCTTCCTGTTTGGTAGTCGCCATCTCACCCGTCGTGCTGTCGGGGTGTTGGCTGCGGTGCAGTGACGCCAATTCCCCGTTCAGCAGTGCCTCCTCGATTCGAGCATCGCCTTCCAAGAGGCGCATGGCGATCCATCGTGGACAAGACAGACCAGGTACCAAAACCTCCAGCTTGGAAACCAACGCCCGAAGCGCCGCCTCAACATCGGGATCCAGGGCCACCTGTTTGGGCCGAGTGCGAAGCTGACCGCAAGCGACCTGATGAACGCGTTCCATTAGACGATCCAAGCCGTCACCTCGCCGCGCCGCCGTCGGCACCACCGGCACGCCGAGTTCACGCTCCAGCACGCGCGCCTCCAGGGCGATCTTACGCCGGTCCGCTTCGTCCATGAGATTGGCACACACCACGACTCGATCGGTGATCGTCAGAATCTGGAGAACCAGATGCAGGTTACGCTCCAACACGGTGGTATCGCACACCACCACCGTGCAATCCGGCCGGCCGAACAGTACGAAGTCCCGGGCGATCTCCTCGTCGATGCTTGTGGTCAGCAGCGAGTAGGTGCCCGGTAGATCCACCAACTTGAAGCGTTGATCGGCGTGTATGAAGGTTCCCTCGGCGCGGGCGACCGTCTTTCCCGGCCAATTCCCGGTGTGTTGACGAAGTCCGGTCAGGTGATTGAACACCGTGCTCTTGCCCGTGTTCGGATTGCCGGCCAGGGCCACCACGTACTCGCGCCGGCTGCCGAGTTGAATCAACGGCTTCCCCGGATGCTCGCCGGGGAGACATCCCACCGAACAATGATCACACGATGCCACAGAACGGGATCCAATCTTTTACATGGCAGCGGCGCGTAGCGATCCGCGCCGTTGGCGGAGTGTCGCTGTAAGCAATAGGTGTCCCGCCCCAGATCACCCTACCAAAGCGCTGCTGAGAAGGGTGCCAACAGTGTCGCTAACGCCCAGGAACACGCCGTCAATCAGGGCGTCACCGAGCGAGCAGCCCGAGTAGCACGCGAGAATGAGCACGGAGAGCGCCGCGAGTTGCATGGCCTTGAAACGCTGTCGCAAGTGTCGCATCTTTGGAACTCCTGTGATCTAGTCGTCAGTGTGAATCTCTCAAACGAAAGTCAATCCCGATTCGCGGGATGCGCGCGGGTCTACCAGCGGACGGCAAACCCGATTCCGGTGAAGAAGTCATCAGCTTCTTCGTTCAATCCCGCTCCGACCCGCGCGTCGAGCTGAAAGTTATCACTGATAAGGTAGGTTACGCCGCCGTTAACGCTGTGCGCCGCGTCGGAGTGTAGGGCGCTTGGGTAAAGACCGAAGTACTCGAGGTAGGCGCCGAGGCGGTCGGTCACAGCGTACGCGAACGATAGGGAGGCCTTGCCCTGGGCGAAGCGATCGCCGTCGTCAGAGGGAATAACAAATCCGGCGTTGCCCGCGATCGAGAGCCTGTCATCGACGTCGTACGCCCATAGGAAGACGACCTCCGGCTCCACATCACCGCCGGAAATGTTCGCGCTCCCCGACGGGGCAGTCAACGCGGCGATGATTCCCATGTGTGGTCGCGTCCCGTCCTGCTCCGCGAACTTGTACTTGATCCCGATCGAAACGTCGCTTGCACCCTGGTTCCATTCCTCGCGCCGAACCGGTCGCCCCGCTCGAGTGTGCCCCGGTGCCAGCGTTTCGGACCAATGGTACCCCTCCCAGCCAAGTCTTAGCTCAAGGTTGCTCGCCACACCCAATCGCAGAAGGAACTCCGGCGCGGTGTGACTGCGGGCACGCGTCTTGCTTTCCCGGTCAAGGGTGAAGGTATAGCCCATTTCAAGCTGTGCGTGCCCCGTCGGGATCGCGTCGGTACTCTCCGTGAAGTCCGGGCGATCGGTCACCAGCGAACCTTGGAGCGGTTCGGTCGGTGTCAATGCAAACCATGGGGAAGAAGGGATCGTCTCCTGATTCTGCGCGTACGTGGCTAACGGAAGACATTGAGTCAAGATCGCCAATAACGCACCCCGTGTCGCAGGTCTCCTATCTGCTCGATCCTGTCGCTGCCCCGTATCTTCGTAGATCTTCACGTCGCCAGGCTCCAAAGGGGCTGCCGCCGGGGGTCGTGGGGCAGACATCCCACCGAACAATGATCACACGATGCCACCGGTTGGGCTCCTATCTTGTGCATGCCAGCGGCACGGAGCGATCCGCGCCGTGGGCCGAGTATCGGTGTGGTGAGAGTACGCTATGCGCCGACGGCGAGCCGCACGTGACGGGTGTCGCTGTTTCGCAAAGCGATCATCGCCCCGCGGACTCGGTAACAAATAGGATCACCCGCGGGACTGGCCATGACCCGCTCGATCCGGGCGCCAGGCAGCAGGCCGAGATCCACCAGTCGCTCGCGGGCGACACCTTGCACTTGCAGATCCAAGACCCGCCCCACCTGGCCACAGGCCAACTCGCTCATCGAGATGGTCATCTACGAAAGCTCCTTTCGACCGCGGTGCCCCCCTGCCACCGTGGTGTCGATTACACTGCCCATCCTAACGCTTCGCAATAGGCAATGTCAACAAAAAAATTGTGATAGGCTAACTTTTTATTTAGCTCGACCATTCTTTCGGTGATCTTGAGCATAGTACTAGGACCAAGGCGCTCGATATCGAGACAAGTCCACTATTCCACGTCGACGCCGTTCGCCGCCTCAGAGTCGAGCCTCCAGCGGATTGGACACGGCGAGCTTGTGGTACACCGCAATCCACGCTTGCGATCAGGGGGGCCAACTCACTGCCTTGGGTTTCCGATACACCCAGGTACGGCTGGTGTCGGAGCGGGCATCGCTCGATGGGCAGCCAACCAAGGAGGACGCAGGATGTCCGAACTCGACTCGGGTAGCGCACCCTCGGCTACGCTGACCACGACGGCGGACGGAACCGCCCTATGGGAGAAGGTCCGTGTCTACTTTGAGGCCAGAGACCAGCTTCGCCGTGGGCTTTGCCTGCTCAGCGCCGGTCAATACGCTCACGCGGCCGATCGATTCCGCGCCGTCGGGGACGTCGATCTTGCAGGCGTGTCGTTGGCTTCATACTTGGCGATGTGTCTGGTCGGTGACGGAAAGTACGCCGAGGCAGCGGTGGAGTTTGAACGGGCAGCCGACCTTACGCCGCACGCGACTTTGGCGCGGATCCGTCAGTCGCTCGCCCTTTGGCGAGCGGGCAACGGCTCACAAGCGGTGGCGGTTCTGCGCGACGCGGTGGGCGACGATGCCGAGTGCGCCGAGCTCCACTTCCAATTGGGCACCTTGCTCGCAGCCCGCGGTGAAACGGACGAAGCGGAACTGCGGTTTACGCAAACGATCGCCCTGGACACCGGGCACAAGGAAGCTCATACCGCCTTGGCCATGTGCTACGGCGTCCGAGAGCAACCCGGCGAGGCAGTCCGCTATCTCAAACGGGCTCAGCACCTGCGGCCGGCGGACGCGAAGATTGCCCTGCTGTTAACCATGGCAGCCCAGGCGTCTGCCGAGGAAGGGAAGCAGGCGAACATTCAGGTCGAGATGCCTGACCTGGAGACGGAGGACACGAACTGCCTGACCCAGTTGGGCGACCTGATTGCCGCGGAGCCGGAGTTCCTGGAATCTTTCCTAGACCTCCCGGAGACCGAGTCGGAGCGTGAGATCTTCGGGCTCTTGGGAAAAGCAGTTGAACTGGCCCTGGACGGCGAGCCGAACAGCGCAGCCCTGCACTACGGGCGCGCCCGCGTGCTCGAGCGCCTCGGCCGTCCGCTGGAAGCCATCAACGCCATCGAACGTGCCGTGCAGATTGATTCGCGTTTCGTGCGCGCTCTGATCCACCTGGGCAAGCTCTATCAACAGACGGACCAGGCCGACGACGCCCGCCAACGCCTGGAGCAAGCCATCACCCTGGGTGCGGACTACGCCGACGTCTACTTCTTGTTGGGCAATCTGTACCGAGACGGCGGGGAGCGTGAAAGAGCGCGACAGGCGTATCGAAGTGCGCTTCGGATTAATGGCGATTACACCGCAGCCAAGAACGCATTGCAGTCCCTGGCTGCATAGCGACGGTCAGCGACGTCGAATGCGCGGCCGACGATGGCTGCCCACGCAACGTACCTGAACTGCACACTGACGATCAAGAGGATTTGCGTGTCGAACCTCCTGGAAATACTGTCCCGAGGACTGGTGGCCGAGCTGACCGGTGCGCTTCGCGATCGATTCGAGGTCGATGAATCGATCGCTACAAAGGAACTGCGCGACGCCGTCCAGCGCCAGCCGCAGTGTCCCGACCACCTGCGCCGCCTCGGTGCCCGGTCCCTCGATGAGGGAAACGCCACCCGGGCGCGTCACTGCTTCGAGGCTGCCTTGCAGGCAAACGGATCAGATTCCGTCGCCATGGTGGGCTTGGCCTGCGCCCTGGAACAGATGGGGAACATCGACCAGGCGGTGACCGTCTTACAGAGGGCCCGATGGCAGAATCCGAAAGATGCGGCCGTGCTATTCGCTCTGGGTTACTGCCACGAGCGTCTCGGCCAGGTGGACCAGGCCCTGGGGGCCTACACGGCGTCGATCGAGGGTCAACCCGCCCTGCGCAACACCCATGAACGAATCGCGGCGATTTACTTTCGGGAGGGTCGCTGCGATGAGGCCGTCTTGCATTACGAAGAGATATGTTTCAACGAGCCCGACGACGTCGAGGCCAACCTGAGGCTGGCGGGCCTCTGCATCCACGCCGGGCGATTCAACGATGCCGTTCGCCGGTTCAAGTTTGTCTTGGCCTTGGTGCCCGACAATTGGAAGGCGCGTGAGGATCTCAGTACCGCGTACGAGCAAGCAGGCATGCTCGATGAAGCCATCGGCCAACTACAGCAAGTGATATCCTCGCAGCCGCCCTCCCATGAGCATCATCTCCGCCTCGGCGATCTGTACACCAAGCGGGAGGACGAGGGACAGGCCCTGGAGCACTACCTCCAGGCGGTCGAGCTAAACGGCGATTTTCTGGAAGCGACGGTCAAGGTCGGAACCTGCCACCTGCGTAACGGTCGCTACCCGGAGGCTGCCACCTGGTTTGCCAAGGCGGTCGAGCTCAATGATCGCCTATTGACCACCTACGTCGGGCTCGGCGTCGCCCAGATGGAATCCGGTGAGCACGAACAGGCCAAGGAGAGCTTCGATACCGCGGTGGCCATCGAGCCGAACAGCTCGCTGCTGTTCAGTGAAACAGCCCGTCTTCAATTGCATCTGGGGGTCAATGCCCAGGTCACCAAGTACCTGGACACAGATCGCATGACCCTCGCTCGTCCATCGGAAATCGGAGACTCCGCTGTGGACGTGCTTGATAAACAAATCGAGCGACTCGACCTACTCGTCCAAGAGCGGCCCAACTACGCCGATCTCCATTACCGGTTGGGACTCCTGCTACGCAACCGAGGCCGACAAGACGAAGCCATCGCCGCCTTTCGACAGGCCGTCCTGATCAATCCAGTCTACCAAAAGGCGCTGATCAAACTCGGATTAGCCCTTCACGAGGACGGACGGCACGACGAAGCGACGGCCATCCTGACCCGAGCGCAGCGCCTGGATCCGGAGTCGGCCGACCTACACTACAAGCTGGGTCTACTGTTTGCTGACCAGGAGCGGTTCGAGCTGGCGGTCGAAGAGTTTGAGGCCGCCGTAGCCACTGAGCCTGCCAACGTCGATTTTCACACCAACCTGGCGCTCGCCCTACAGAACATGGGTTTGCTGGATCGCGCCGCCGCCGGGTGGGAAACGCTCAGCGAAATCCTCTCGATCTCCGAGGCTGGGCGAAGCCTGCTCGACGACGTACAGCGCGGTGCTGCGGACTGACACCGACAGCAGACGCGAAGCCTCGAACTCATAATCCCGCTCGGCCATTCATCTTGCCCGATCGTCGGGCCTCGGGACGCGGCTACTCGCACGGGCCGAAACGGGCGAGGACGAAACCGACGTCGAGCGGATCAACCAAGCCGTCGCCATTGAGGTCGGCGGCGTCGCATTGTCGATTGCCGGTCCCGACTGGGCATCCAAAGCGGGCCAGCACGAAGCCACTATCCAAGGGATCGACGAGGCCGTCGCCGTTGGCGTCTCCTTCACACGTGAGCGGACAGTCATCCGGCGTGCTCTCCGGATCGGCTGGATCACTGCAGGTATCCAATTCGTCACGATCGAAGAAACCGTCGCGGTCACGATCCACGCCGATTCGGGTCTGGGTGCCAAGGGGCACGGCTGTATAGGTCAGCTCATTCCCCGGGGCGGCGCCGGCGAGCAGTTCCGCGCCGGTCACAGATTCATCAGCGCGATCGGACTGGTAGATGTCTCCCCCGACGTAGGAATACCCCCTGGCGATGCCATCTTGATAGCCCTTGACCACCAATCCAATCTTGCCTTCTTCGGCCATCGCCACCAGGGCTTCGATAAGCTCCAGCTGAGCGGGGTCCGCGATGGCGGCGTCCACAATCGTTGTTTGCACACCCACTGCGGCGTGCGTGTCCTGGCTGGGCACACCCGGCGGCTCATCTTGATCATTGGGGTCATTCGGGTCCGGCAGATCGGATCCCGAAAGGGCCAGGCCAAACGCGATGATGTCGGATAATCGTTGCAGCGTGTTGATGTTGGGGAAAGCGTCCGACTCGAAGAATCGCGGCAGGGTGTCCACGGCCCCATCGTGGAGATAGCCGAACCCGGCCCGGTTCTCGGTCTGTGTCGAGTCCATTCCTGCGACTTCAAAGAGGTTTCGAAGCTGAGGAATGGTCATGGTCACATTATTCGAACCATCCACAGAGTTGAGTCCCAGGTGGGTCTCGCCATTCGGGCCCAGCGGAATCTCCAGCAGGTTACCACCGACCAGCTCGACGTTGGGGCCGGCTCCGGTGGGCAATGCGTGGCAACTGGAACAAGCGAACGGCGAGTCCATAAAGTTGGGAGGCCGGAACAGGGCGAGCCCCGTCTCCGCATTCCCGTTGGGAAGCGGCGTTCCCAGTTCGGCCACACCGCCCGTGGAAACGAACCCGGCAAGCACAAGGTCCGTCGGCAGTGAATTGTCCAGATTCCGAAAGGGATTCGGCGGAAAGTGAATGGTGGCCAGGAAGTCTTCAAACTCCTGCATGTCGTCCGGCGGAAGCGGTTGATCGTCACCCATGAGACTGACAAATGCACCTGCGAACTCCTCCAAACCGGTGCGATCGCCACGCCAATGGTGCGGCTCCTTGCCGATGATGTCCTGCAGGGTTTGCGTGCGCATCGGCCCCTTCATGGGATGCCAGTCCTCGAAGCCGAATCCCAGGAGGAAGTTCCAATCGCCGGTGTTCGAATCACCAAGGGCTTTCATTTCTCCGGATGGATCACCCAAATCCCAGGCCAATCGATCCATGCGGGAATCCACATGGCACGACGCACAGGCAATGTGACCGGTGCCGGAGGTGGCATGAGTGTCGTATACATGCCGGCGACCGATCTTGATGGCCACCGGAGAGGGGTCAAAGAACGGGACGCGAGCCTGCTCCACGCTTGTCGACAGGTCAACGACCGACACCGCGCTCTCGAACTTGTCGAGCACGTAGAGTTGACCGCGATCCTCATCGATCACGATTCCGGTAGGCCCCTCGCCGACCTCGATCGGTGAATCTCCAACGCGGGCACCTGATGGGTCGATGACCACCACGTTGTTCGACCCCATACCGGTGACATACCCGAGGGTTCCCGCCGCATTCCACACGATTCCGCGCGGATCGCCCAGCGAGTTCGATCGCTGCTCCTCGGGGATCGAGGATTCGACGTAGTCCAGATGAGCATTCAGATCGACGAGGCCCTCGCGCGACGGACCCGTGGGGTCGATGGTGGCCATGTTCACCCGCAGGAAGCGGCCGTTGAGAATCGGCTCGAATCTCACCTCGTTGGTAGCGTCGGTGCCTACGACGGTCACCTTGCCTGTGGCTGGATTAACCGCCAACGCCATATTGAAGTTCATGAGCCGGGAAACGTAGTGAATCTCGAGCGTCGTCGCATCGATAATGGCTAGGTCGCGGTCCGGTAGATCCCATCCCCTCGTTCGCAACGTCGTGTCCGATTGCGATCCGCTGATCCACTCCGTCCAGTCGCCGTTGTTGTCATCCATCCACCGGCCTCGATCGTCCTTCTTGACAATGAGGCTCACGCCGAACGGCGCCGGCAAGGCAGGATTGATGGGCGGATCGAATTCCGCGCCGTCGTTGGGGGGCGGGTTGACACCGCCATGGGGTGTATCGGCGTTTCCGAGCGGACTGGGAAAGAACTGATTGTCGCCGCTGATGAGGGTCGATCCATTCCCGGATTCAAAGACAGCCACATAGACTTCGCTTCCATCCGTACTGACGGCCATGGCTCGGGGATCTTCTGCGTTGATTTCGATGATCGTTGGGTCTGCGCTCAGGTCCTCCGGATCGAATACCATGACCTGGTTCACCTGCGAGCAAGACACGAACGCACGCTCGGGTGAGCCCGCGAAGACGATGTCCGTCGGTTCGTCGGCCGTGCTGAGCGTGGCGACGACGTTCATCGAGGTAAGGTCGACAATGCTCACGCTGTCGGAGATATGATTGGCCACCCAGACTTCGCTATTGGATCGAGCCCTGACCGATACCGGATCGAGCCCGACGAAGATGGATCCGGTCCACACCGGAGTGCCGCTAGTCAGATCGAACACTTCCAGCCGATTGTCCGGTGTGTTGACTGCGAGAAGCTTCGAGCCATCCGGAAGCATCTCCAAGGGCCTGACATGCGGCGTCTCCCAGTTCACGAAGTCCGCGAACGCGGGGGTGGCGAATACTGCTACGACAAAGCCAGTGATTCCATGGCGTGACATAGTTCCTCCCCTATCAATCCGGGCGGTCGGCGAAACCCGTATGGCCCACGTGGTGAGAGTAGCCTGCAATCCGTACCCGATGAATTGGATTATAGAGAAGGAGCGGCTCCAAGACAACGCAGCGGCGCATCGAGCGATCACCCCGGGCCTCCAGCGGGTGTCCGATTGGGTGTGGTGACCGAAGTCGGAGACTTCTGACGAGCGGCAGCCTCCCCGGCCGATCGCGGCCACTCAAGGCATGGCTAGCCCCCGTGCTGAACCGGGTGAGGGTAGGAACATCGCCTCGCTTCCAACAGGCGGGCGAACGCCGTAATCTGAAGCCTGTCTTTCGCCAGCGCAGAAGTCTTGGAGGGCTTGGATGTCGTTTCCCCTTGAACCGGACCGGGCGGCACGGGAGCAGTGGCTCCAACGCGTCGGACGGTTCGTCAATGATCACATCGAGCAATTGCCCGACACGCCGGCGGTCGGCGCGGTCGGCGAAGAGGGCCTGCGCGTTGCGGAACAGGTGAGCCGCCCGATTCCTGAAACGCCACTGGAGGGGGGGATCGAGCGGACGTTGGAAATCCTCGCCCAGGCGGTTCCGGCGTCGCTCAACACCGTCGGACCCGGGTACCTGGCTTACATTCCGGGCGGGGGAATCTACGCCGCCGCCCTGGCAGATCTAATCTCGGATTGCGTCAATCGCTACACCGGCCTTTCTGCCGCCGCCCCGGCTCTTTGCAGACTCGAAGCGGACGTGTTGAGCTGGCTGGCTGCGGAGTTCGGCTACGGCCCCGAAGCGCGCGGAGTGCTGCTCTCCGGAGGTTCGCTGGCCAACTTGAGCGCCATCGTCGTCGCTCGCGAGAAGCATTTCGGTCGAAGCGGGGATTTCCGCCATGCAACCGCGTACACGTCAACAGAAGCCCACCGAAGCGTATCCAAGGCGGCGGCGCTGGCCGGCATACCCTTGGACAATATCCGAGAGCTACCCGTGGACGGCCGATATCGTCTCGACACTCGCGCCCTGGCCGATTCGATCCGAAGTGATCGACAGACCGGCCTTCGCCCGTTCCTGGTCATCGCCGCGGCCGGCACGACCAATACGGGTGCGATTGATCCCCTGGACGAGGTAGCCGATTTGTGCGCGGACTTGGACCTATGGTTTCACGCAGACGCGGCCTATGGCGGGGCGTTTGTCCTCTGCAAGGAAGGCCGCCGACTGCTGGCTGGAATCGAGCGGGCCGATTCGATCACCTTCGATCCGCACAAAGGCATGTTCCTGCCCTATGGTACCGGCTGCCTACTGGTCAAAGATGGCCGCCACTTGAGACGGGCCCATCAGTTCGACGCAAGCTACCTGCAAGACTTCGACAAGCTCGATCGATCGCGTGAGGCTCCCAGCGCCACCGACTATGGCCCCGAGCTGAGCCGCGATTACCGTGGACTTCGCTTGTGGCTGCCTCTCATGCTGCATGGGGCGGCGGCCTTTCGGGAGGCGCTGGCCGAGAAGCTCGAGCTCGCCAGGCATTTTCACGCCGGTCTCAAACAGTTGATTGCCGACGGCGCGGATTTGGAGATCATCGACGAACCGCAACTGAGTATCGTCGCATTTCGCCTGACTCGCCGAAAGCACGAGCCGTTGGAGTCGTGGAACGCGCGCAACATCGACTTCCAGGACCGGATCAACTCTCGCAAGCGCGTGTTTCTATCCAGCACCGTGTTACCGGTTGCAGATGGACTAGCTTGCACTCTCCGAATCTGCGTGCTCAGCTTCCGGACTCATGCGGATAGAGTCAACGCATGTTTGCGCGATGTGCATGAGTCCATCGAGACGCATGGATAGTACAGTGCTGTCCTAACCACACCCCGAGGGTGCCCGGACCTTCAACGACGATCACGCCTCACGGACACAACAGCTGCGGCTCAGTCGATCAGCGTTTCCGTGTGTCTGGATCGCGCAGGGGTAGTTGG
>JADFPW010000438.1 GCA_022562105.1 Planctomycetota bacterium | reverse complement strand
AACGGCTGTGGTGGCAGAACTCGTCGGCCTGCGGTGTGGTCTCGGCGATCGATCGGCAGTCGGCGCGTAGTCCCCATGTTTAAACGAATCCTCATCGCCAATCGTGGAGACGTCGCCCTGCGGGTTATCCGTGCCTGCCGGGAAATGGGCATCGAGGTCTCCTGCGTGTTCTCGGAAGCGGACCGGGGGGCAGCCTACCTCGAACTGGCTGACGACGCCGTCTGCATTGGCCCAGCCGCACCGGCGGAGAGCTACCTGCGCAGCGATCGCATCATCGCCGCGGCCGAGGTGACCGGAGCCGAAGCCATCCATCCCGGCTACGGTTTCCTGGCTGAGAACGCACAGTTCGCCGATCAGTGTCGTGAGTCCAATATCGAGTTCATCGGCCCGTCGGCGGAGGCAATGCGTTTACTGGGTAACAAGGCCGCCGCTCGTCAGTTGGCCAAGAAGAACAAGGTTGCCATTGTCCCTGGCAGCGATGGCATTACCGATGACGCCGAGGCTGAGAAAGTCGCCGAGAAGATCGGATATCCGGTGATGGTCAAGGCATCCTCAGGCGGCGGCGGTCGCGGGATGCGCCTGGTGCATGACAAAGACCACTTGGCCAGCGCGCTGTCTCAAGCCAGGCAGGAATCGCAAGCCGCCTTCAACGACTCGGACGTCTACATCGAGAAGTTCGTCAATCAGCCCAGGCACGTCGAGGTTCAGGTGATCGCCGACAACCACGGGCACATCGTACATTTGTACGAGCGCGACTGCACCGTGCAGCGGCGGCACCAGAAGCTGATCGAAGAGACACCGTCGCCGTTGTTAGCGTCGCGCACCCGCCAGTCTCTTTGCGCCGCCGCCATCAAGCTGGCCAAAGCAGCCCACTACACCAACGCGGGAACGTTCGAGTTTCTGGTGGACCCCAAGGGCAAGTACTACTTTATCGAAGCCAACACCCGCATCCAGGTAGAGCATCCGGTGACCGAGGCGACCACGGGGGTGGATTTGGTCAAAACGCAAATACGGGTGGCGGCCGGAGAGAAGCTGACATTCACACAGAAGTCCATCGTCCCGCGGGGGGCGGCGATCGAATGCAGAATCAATGCCGAGGATCCAAGCCAGGGATTTAGGCCCTGCCCGGGGCTGATCGACGTGTTTCGCCCGCCGGGTGGACTCGGCGTGCGACTGGATACGCACGCGTATAGTGGATATACGATTCCACCTCACTACGACTCGCTCATCGGGAAACTGATCGTCCATCAGCCGACCCGAACCGAAGCCATTGAGACCATGCTGCGCTGCCTGGCTGAGTTCGTCATCGAACCCACCCACACCACAATCCCCTTTTACCAGAAGATATTCAATCACCAGGAGTTCCGGGAGGGGAAAGTGGACACCAGCTTCATTGAGCGGGTGTTCCCCCAGTAGACATCAACACGGCGTCGGAAGAAGTGGTCTTGATGCGTCCGGAGAGGGGTCGCTCTACGGCGGCCGCGAGCTCGTCAGCCTCAACCCCCAGCCAAGGCCCGTTGGAAGGCGGCGAAGTCGATTAGATCGATGTCGCCATCAAGGTCCGAATCGCCAGCCATGCACTCATCGCCCACCGGTCCACCGCCCGGGCCGGTGAAGCATTCTTGGAAGACGGCGTAGTCCGCCAAGTCCACCACCCCGTTGCCGTCCAGGTCGCCGGCCAGCGGCGTTGAGCCGAGGGTTAGTTGCCAAACCTGATCGGTGGTTTCGCCGGGAGCGATCATGCCACCGACGACGACCCAACGGTCACCAGCACGAACCAGGCCTCGATGATCCATGGTCGGCGGACGCTTGCCCTCGATGATGATCGTTTTCCATTCGTCGGTCGATGGATCATAGGTCAGGATTTGATCGAGGGGGAACGAGGGGGCGCCGTTATAGCCCATGCCGTCGAAGTTGTAGGGGTTGTCGGTTCCGCCGACCAATATCATTTTCGCGTCGCTGGTCCCCCCCTGGGAGCCCGCCGCTCGGTAGGTCGGCAAGCCGGGGTGCGGATCGACTTCCACCCACTCGACTTCGGTGACGTCGCCAACCTTGCGAGGATCGATCTGGCCCACGAATACGCGGTCGGAGATGAGAAATCCGCCGGCCGTGTTGACCCCATCCATGTAGATGATGCGATCACCGATGAGGGTGCCTGCGTGGCCGAACAATCCCGGGAGAGGTTGCTCGATGCTGCTGGCGAACGACCAGCCGTCGGTCTGCGTGTCGTATACCTGAACGAAGCGGATGTTGTCGTTGAAGGGTCCATGCCAGCCGCTGACGGTGTACAGGTAGCGATCCAGATAGACACCGGTGACGGTATCGTCCACCTCGAAGAAGATCTCAGCCAGCTCGACGTAGCTGTCTGCATCCACGTCGTATCGAAATAGGCGATGTTCGGTGGTTTCTGAAAACCCGTCCACTGAGTAGCCGCCGATCAGATAGACTTCGCCCGCCACCGTCACCGCATTGGCTCCGATCTTGGCCAACCCGTTCAAGAGCGGGGCATCGACGATTGATTCCCAATTCCCATCCGGCAGGGTTAGTCTGAACGAGAGGGGCGTGATAGTGCCCTCGTCCAGCGGATCGATGATGCCCATGAATGTGTAGATCGTAGTCGTGCCGTCCCCGTTATCGACGGAAGTGACAGCGTTGTTGGAAACGGCTATGGGAAGCGAGGCCAGCTCGGTCCAGGCGGGATCGCCGGCGAGCGCAGACCACGGACCGAGGAACATGCAGGCCCACGCCACAAGGGGGATGCACAGTCGATGCACACGGTGCCTCGACAAGACTATCTGAGCGTTCATCCCCTCACGTCACTTCCTGGGCTCGCAGTGACACCAGTCAACCAT
>JADFPW010000085.1 GCA_022562105.1 Planctomycetota bacterium | reverse complement strand
GGGGGGGTAGCCGGGCCGGTTCCGGCGATCCGCAATCTGCGCGTGGGCCGGGGTGAGCTCGTCAGTCGACTGAGACCTGTGTGGTGTTCGGGACGGCATCTTTCGGAGAGTCAATCGCGGTTACTACGGCGCTGCCCAGCAGCAGCCCGGCCATGAGGAAGGCGATGGCGATCTTGAAGGCCATGCCCAGGACGTAGCCGATGGCGGCGGCTTTGCCTACCCGGATGCCCTTGCGGACATCGTCGTGGGCGGTCAGCTCGCCGATCAAGGCGCCCAGGAAACAGCCGAACACAGCCCCGATGATCGTGCCGATGAGCGGCAAGGGGATGGTAAAGATGAACATGCCGGCGAACCCGCCGATGAACGCGCCCCACATGGCTCGTTTGCCGGCCCCGGCTTTCTTGGCCGTGAGCATCGACGCAACGAACTCGCCCGCCTCACCCACAACGGCGATGCCGATCAATACGCCGACGGTGAGCAACGAGATCGCATGCCAGTCGCCGTACCAACCGTAGCCGGCAGCGGTGGCCACAATCAGCCACGTGCCCGGCAGGCGGATGACAGTCAGAGCCACGCCCAACATGCACAGGGCCGTCAAGACGGCAATTTCGCCGATGGTACCGGCAGCTTGGACGAGTGCGGCGAGTTGCGTCGGGCTGTTCATCTTTGCTTCATAGTGTTGTGATGAGGAAAGCGATACTCCAGCAGGAAGCGGTTGACGTCGGCGTCACGGCGACTGCTCGTTTTCAGTCGGTTCGAGTCGGGCTTCGATCTCCGCCAGCTTGACAGCGTTGTTCATGGCGTCTTCGTCGTAGAGCTTGCGCAAGCCGCGGAGCGTGTTGAGAGTATAGGGATGGTCCTTCGGCAGCGTGGATTCGAGAATGGATAGCGCCCCGAGCATCATCCGTTCCGACTCGGGGTAGTTGGTCGCATCTCCAGCGTCACGTAGCGCAAAGCCCAACTGGGCCTTCGAGATGCCGAGCACGGGATGTTGCATTCCGAAAAGCTGCTCAGCCAGGGCAACCGCTTCACGAGAAACCGCGATGGACTCGTCGTACCGTTCCTGAGCGAGCAGCACGCTGGCCAGGTTGTGCAAGCTGTTGTGAACGTCGGGATGCACATCGCCCAGTACGCGGCGGCGGACGGCCAACACCTCGCGGTGAAGCGATTCAGATTCTTCATACCGCTCCAACTTCTCCAAGACGGCAGCCAGCGAGTTGCTCATCTTGAGCGTTACCGGGTGCTCGGGGCCGTAGACACGCTGGTTCGCTTCCAGGGCTTGCAGGTAGTACCGCTCCGCTTCCTCGAACTCACCTTGATTATTGAGCGTCTGGCCTAGATTGTGCAGCAGGGCGATCCTATCGGGATGATCAGGCTGATCCTCGTACGCAGCCAAGCATTCTCTAAAGAGCGGCTCAGCCTCCGCAAACGAACCGCGCAGCGTGTACCAACTCGCCAGGGTGTTGAGAACCTGCAACCGGCGATCGATGTCGCCTCCCTGGATTCCATCCAAGATGGCAAGTGCTTCATCGAGCCGGCTCTTGGCGTCATCCAGGCTACGGCGGTGCATGAGCACCATCGCGAGGCGATGCAGACTGTTAGCCAAGCGGGCATCATCAGCGCCTTGCACCGTCCGTTGCATCGCCACCGCTTCAGTCAGGAGCGTTTCGCCTTCTTCGAGGCGACCTTGATGGTCGCGCAGGATGCCGAGTTGATAAAGCGCGTCAGCCAGGTCGGCGTTGGGGCCGTCTTGTATTTCGCGCTCCAGTTCCAACGCTTGCTGTAGATGAAGCTCAGCCTCTTCGTGAAGTGCGAGGTTCATGTAGGTCCTGCCGATGGTTCGACGGATCGACGATTCAACCCCGGGCTGATCTGCCAGCTCGACGGCCACTCTCGCAGCCGCTTCGTCCAGAATCTCTCGCAGCACACCGACATCTCGACCCTGGGCCTGTTTGGGCTCGACCGAGGCCAACATATCGTTGAGGAACGCGCTGATCGCCGCCGCCCTGGCTGCTTCCGTTTGGGCAACGATGCGCTGTCGCGATTCACCGACGGCGAACACGGTGGTAGCGATGACGCCGGCTACAAGCACGACGAAGACGGACGAGATGCCGCCCACCATCGCCCGATTGCGGCGTGCGAAACGGCGAGCGCGGTAGGTCAAGGTGGGTGGCCCGGCGATCACCGGCCTGTGATCGGTGAAACGTTCGAGATCCTCAATCAGCTCCGCCACAGTCGCATAGCGGCGCTCGCGGTCCTTCTCCAGACATTTCATCACGATCCAGTCGAGGTCGCCGCGAAGTTGGCGCTGCAGGGCGGAGGGATTGGTCTTGCGGTTGCGCGTCGCGTCGGTCGCCTCTGGACCTAGATTGCTCAGCCGGGTGCTGGGCTTGGTGGGCTGCTGCTCTCGGATGACCCGCTGAATCTCATCGATGCCCGCTCGGCGAAACGACGCGCTGTCCATCGGAAGAGCGCCTACCAGTAGCTCGTAAAGCAATACGCCGAGCGAGTAGATGTCGCTACGCGTGTCGATGTCGATGGCGGCGGGATCAGCTTGTTCCGGACTCATGTACTCCGGGGTGCCGATCAGTACGCCCTGTTCGGTGTAGAGCGTTTGCTGAGTCAGGCGCCGATCCGTCGCCTTGGCTACGCCGAAGTCAATCACCTTGGGAACCGATGCCCCGTTTACTTGATGGACGAGTACGTTGGAGGGCTTGATGTCGCGATGAATGATGCCCTTCTGGTGGGCGTGCTGGATGGCTTGGCAGACGCAGGCGAATAGGTCCAGACGAGCAGGCAGATCCAGTTGCTGTTGATCGCAGTGGTAGGTGATCGGGCGGCCCTCGACGTATTCCATGACGAAGTAGGGTCGCCCGTCGTCGGTCGCGCCCGCATCGAACGCTTGGGCGACGTTGGGGTGGTTCATCATGGCCAGCGCTTGCCGTTCGGCCTTGAACCGAGCGATCACGTTGCGCGTGTCCATGCCCAGCTTGATGAGCTTGAGAGCCACGCGTCGCTGGAGGGGTTGATCCTGCTCGGCGAGGTAAACGGTTCCCATGCCGCCTTCACCCAGCTTTTCGATGATCCGATAGGGTCCGATCCGATCCGGATCCGGTTCGGGAGTCGCGCTACCCTGCGATTCGAGTTCATCGACCGCGTGAATCAGCGCTTCGGCGTCTACGACGGGCGAATCCAAGCCGGCTTGGGCGGCTGGATGAAAACTCAATAGCGACTCCACCTCCCGGCGCACGTCGGGATCGGCCCCGCACGAGTCGAGATGCGCCGCCCGTGCCTCCGGTTCGATATCGAGGGCCTGCTCGAAGAGATCCTCGACCTGTTGCTGTTGCTGCGGGGTTAGTTCAATCACCTTGCTGAATGTCTCGCATAAGCCACGTTCGGGCGTATTCCCGGTCACGTTTCACTGTCGCTAGAGATACGCCGAGATTGTCGGCGATTTGGCTCATCTCAATTCCGGCAAAAATTTCCGCCGCACGGGAGCGCTACGAGTGCTTCGGAAGGCTCGGAATCGCCATCTCGCCTCCCGTCCCGCAGTCGCGTCATATCCGATTTCTCAGCCATTCCCTAATTCTCCAGAAAATCGATGAGCCACTTTAGCCGGATTTCCGGCGTACTACTCTGGGGGCCGAACGACGCTACTTCCAATCCGTGGATGGTAGCGTCTTGTGCAACTCCGTGGGAGGCGGATCCAGCGCAACTTGCCGGTACGCTCATCGCCGGGCCTGGCGATATTCGCTGGGCTTCTCGACCGGGGTTCGGTCGGCCTGCGACGATCAGCCTGGGACGGGCCACCCTTGCCGATTGTTCCAAAGCGAGCGGCCGACGTCGGCCTCGCTTGAAACTCGACCGTGCCCGCGGTGCACCGCGGGAATGAAAGTCGATCGTAGATGAGCGCGCAAACGAACGAATGAGGAAACGAAACCGATGGGCGTGGCGGGCGATACCGCCGAATTACAGAGAGGATCATGCAAATGCTGACAGACAACAGGCATACGGCGAAGCGATTGAGCGTGGGTTTGGGCGGACTGGTAGCGCTATGGGTCGGTACGGCGGGGGCGCAGGAACGCACCCTGCACTCCGTTGGCGTGGCGATGACCGGGCCGAATGATCGTTGCGGCGAGGAAATCTGGGCCATGAACGGGATCGTCCAGGGCCCCGACTCACACGGCACCTTTCTGGCCATCGAAGATAACTCTGCCGGGGCCACGTCACCAATCCCCTTGACGCCCACCGACTGCGCTGCAGCCGACACCAACCAACTGCTCGCGACGACCTACGACACCGCCTACGGAGCCGCCCGCGGTTGGGTCGCCCCCAGCGACGAGCTGCTCAACATCAGCTTGCGCCACATCCCCGTCCCAGCGGGAAATGGCGTCCGCGCGCCGATCCCGCTGCCAGGAAGCCTACCTCCCAACCCCCTGCCGCCCACAATCACGGAGCCGACCGATCCGATCACCACCGCTAGTTGGCTGGCGGCGGGCGGGGACTTGACCATTACCTGTGACGATATCGCGGGCGCGAGCACGGGGACGGTCAGCGCGACGTTTCACAACCTGGTTCCGAACGGCGTCTACACGCTGTGGGGATCGTGGGCTGAAGCGAACGGCGTCATACTTGTGGTGCCCTTCGGCGGCCTGCCCAATACGGTGGTCGCCAACGAGACCGGCGACGCCAGCATCGAACGCGTACTCGAGTTCTGTGCCCTCGACCTGGCTCCCGACGGTTCCCAGCTCCAATATGTGTCGCTCGCCTATCACGGCGACTCCGTCACCTACGCCACGGTTCCCAGCGAGCCAATCGCCACCCGGGTCTTCGTCGGCATCGGAAGCGTGCCCTTCATCAGCACGATTCCCAGCGGCGTCGTCACCTTCGACCAGGTCGGCTTCCCCGTCAACGTTCTCGATCCGTGCCCGTTCGATCCGCTCAAGACGGACCCCGGCCTGTGCGGCTGCGGCGTCCCGGACACCGACACGGACTTGGACGGCACGCCGGACTGCAACGACGCCTGCCCGGCTGATCCCAACAAGATTGAGGTTGGGGCTTGTGGATGCGGGGTTGCAGACACCGATTCCGATCTTGACGGCACCGCGGACTGCAATGACGCCTGCCCATTTGATCCCCAAAAAATAGAGGCTGGGGTCTGTGGCTGCGGAGTTGCAGACACCGACTCCGATTTTGATGGCCTGCCGGACTGCGTCGATCCTCCGTCCTCGTGCGTGGCACCGATTGCTACCGCAAGCTTGGTACTGGTCTCGGATGGTGACGACGACGGCGGTGGTCGTTTTGTGGTGGAGTTCGGCCTGAGCAACCCCGCCGAGGCTTGCGCTCCCACAAGTTGCACGGCTGAGTTGGCTTGCGGCATCATACGGATCGTCGTCTCCGACGGCGAACTGGTAGAGATCGAACAAGGCGGTGAAGAGTGCGAAGTGAAATCCGAAAACGGTATTCTCGCGGTGGAAGGACCGGACGTGTTCCTGGAAGTGAGTTGTACGAATAGCGCCGGCGGTCAAACGGTGCAGGCCTTCCCCGAGGGGACCACCTCGGACAACGATTCGGATGAGGATGAAGATGAAGACGGTTAGCAGGTGAGTGATCCTCGTGCGCGGCAGCGCGCGGGTCCGCTTGCCCAACTCGATGTGAGACGAGTAGGGATCTCGGTCGTGCGGTTCGTTACCGCCGACCGGGATCCCGCTCTCGTAAGACTTGGGATCACAGTGGCTGTTCCACTGATCCAGCCTGCGATCGCCGTGAGACTCAAGTTCGTCAAGGGCCGGCGCCACCGTCCGCGAGTCGTCTACCCACGCTTCCCGCCGGCCTCGACGGCCGAATGAGAGCTCAATAGCGATTCCACTTCCCTTGCACAGCCGTTGGATCCCGGACGAGTCCACCGACTGGTCCCGGAGGTGAAGATCGATACCCAGCAACAGCTTGAAGCGACCCGCGGCCTGCTGTTCTGCGGAGTTAACTCAATCGCCTTGCTGAATATCTCGCATCAGCCACGTCCGGGCGTACTCCCAGTCACGCTTGACCGTCGCGAGAGATACGCCGAGATTCTCGGCGATTTGGCTCATCCCAATTCCGCCGAAAAACTTTTGTTCGACCACCTGCACCTTCCGTGGGTCTCGCTCCGCCAGGCGGTTCAGGGCGTCGTCCAAGGCGATCAGGTCGATATGCGGGGCATCTCCAGCCAATAAATCATCCCCCAACGGCAACCGCTTGGCCCCACCGCCTCGCTTGGCGGCGGCGCGGCGCTGGGCGTGATTGACCAGGATCCGCCGCATCACCATGGCTGCCACGGCCAGGAAGTGCCCGCGCGACCGGTAGTTCGCCGCCGTCTGATCGACCAGCCGGAGGTAGGCTTCGTTCACCAGGGCGGTGGGTTGAAGCGTATGCCCCGCCCGCTCAGCCCGGAGGAGCTTCGCCGCAATCGCCCGCAGCTCGGCCTGCAGCACGGGCACCAGGGCGTCGGCGGCCCCCGGGTCACCGGCTTGCATCTGCTCCAGAAGTCGGGTCGCGTCCGCTGGTTCGGCCATCTGTGGAATTATCTCAGAATCCATGAGCCCCGCAAACCGCTAATTCTGCGTGCATTGGTGAGGGAACCGGCGACGGGCCGAGTGAGCCAAAGCGATTCAACGATACTGCCGCCATGCGAGCGGCGTCAGACAGGAGATTTGCGATGAAAACGACGAGCCAGTTACTGATGCTTGCAGGCCTTGCTCTGGGTCCGGTGCTTGGTGTGGCCTCGCCGGCTTTCGGGCAGTTCGCCGGCACTTGGGAGGGAGAGCATCGCTGCAACGATCTGCAGGACGAAGTTCCCACCTTTGGAAATCCGCGACCGCTCATCATCGAGATTGCCGATTCCGGCTCCGGCTCGACGGTAGGCTATGACTTGTCAACCATTGGAAACCCCAGGTATGAGTTTGAAGCTCAGTTCGACAATACGAGTTTCTCGGGGGGCCCCAACGAGGAAGAACCGGATACGACCATTACGTTTACGATTACCGGCGCTACTCTTACTGGAACGCTGATCGACGAAGATGACGCGCTATGTGAATTCGAAGTTGTTTGCGAAACCTGCAACGTCGAGGAACCGGACGACCCGGAAGAGGAGGAAGTGCTGTGTGAGCTCCCGCTGTTCGCCCGCTGGGAAGAGCCGGGCGGTGGTGACTTCTTGAATCCGGAGCATTGGGCCATCGAGGCGGTGCCGGCCGCTGGATTCACGGTGCTCTTTGCCGACAACGTGGTGGCTGGCGGCCAGGTCGCCATGGGCTCCGACCGCGTATCCGATGCACTGATCGTCGAGGATGACTCGGTCACGCTGGCGATAGATGGTGTCTACTTCCTCACCGAATCTGGCGGATGTGTTGCCTCCGTAGACGTCGGCTTCCTGCCGGATCCGAACCCGGACATCCCCACTTCGAAACTGACCGTGATTGGCGGCCAGATCGATGCCAAATCGGTCCTCATCGGCGGTGACGCGGGGACCACTGGACGACTCACGCTCGTCATTACGGAGTTCAACTCTGAGACCTCGTGCAAGATCGGCGGTGATGGGCAGGGAAGGCTGGAGGTCGTTGAAGGTGCGCTCTTCCACGGCGCCGACGTGGAACTCGCCAGCAATGTCTTTGCCGAAGGATTCGCCACGGTGGCGGGTACTGATTCGAGGATGCAGATCGATGAGAAGCTCGTAGTCGGTGTGCGGGGTACCGCTTTTCTTGATGTCTTTGAAGATGCGGCCCTGCTGCTGGAAGATGGCGCTGAGCTGATCATCGGGCAAGGCAGCGGATCCACCGGGACCGTGTTGGTCAGTGATCCGGGGAGCGGCATACTCGGTAATGCCCCGGTTACGCTGGGCGAACTAAGCGGTTCGAACGGATCGCTCGATGTGCTCGGCGAATTAGCAAGCGTCGCTGTGGGCGTGATCATCGTGGGCAAGGCCGGGCAGGGGGAGATTGAGGTGACTGACCAGGCTTTCATAGTTTGCCAACAGCTCACGCTGGCGGCTGACGAAGGGTCTCAAGGAGATGTCCTGGTCGATGGACCGGGTCCGACTGACGAGGAGTCCCGCATTGAGGTCGATCAATTCACAGTGATCGCCGAGACGGGCACAGCGTCGTTGACCATCCGCAACGGCGGATTCGTTCTTGGTGGGACAGAAGACGGAGACCAGGTTGCCAGTTCCATTGCCGCGACACTCGGGTCGCGCGGGACGGCCACGGTGGAGGGCACCGGCTCGACCTGGAAAACGAAGGTGCTGAACGTCGGGTTCGCCGGAACGGGCGAAATGTTCATTCGCGATCAAGCAGAGGTAATCTCAGAAGAGGCTGTGGTCGGCAATACCGAGGGCGCTATCGGCGACGTCGAGATCACGGGTGGGGGGCGTTGGCTGATTGAAGGGCGGCTCATCATGGCGGCGGACGGGAGCATCGGTCGGATTCAAGTCGATGATACAAGCGTTCTCAGTGCCGACGAGATACTCGTTGGCCCCCTCGGGGTTCTCACGGGTGAGAATGTTTTCATCGGTTCCGAAAGCGGCGGACCGACCAATCTCCGTTTGCAGACTCGGGATACCGAGACCCCGGGCATATTCACCAACCGTCTGGTCATCGAGCAGGGAGGCATCATCGAGGCGGACCAGGTCACCTTAGGCCCCGGCGGCGAACTGGCCGGCGATGGCGATCTGGATCTCGACGTGCTCAACACCGGCACCTTGAGCCCCGGCCTCGACGAGTGCACCACCGGTGTGTTCTCCATCAACGGCAACTACACCCAAGACTCGACCGCCACGTTGCGCATCAAACTCGGCGGCCGGACGCTAGGCGATACGCACGACACCCTCCTGGTCAACGGAGTCGCCGAGCTTGCCGGTGAGTTGCATATCGACGCGATCAACGACTTCGTGCCCCAGCCGGGCGACTCGTTCGAGATTCTGACCGCCGATTCGGTCTCCGGAGCGTTCGACTCCATCCAAGGCAGCGGTGAGTACGAGGCCGTCTACGAGAACAACCGCGTGCTATTGACCGTGCGGGTCAGCCCGACCGAGGTGGCAGCGACGTGTGCCGAGCCGGAGGAAGTAATAACCCAGCCGAACCTGTGTGGCGCCGGCCTGTGCGGTTCGGGCATGGTCCCGATTGCGCCACTAATGGTCTGCGGGCTTGGACTCCTGCGACTGACCAACTCTCGGCGTCCCAGATAGCTGATCCGCGGCTGGCAGCCGCAGGGTCATGGCAAAGCGGTGATTGCTGGAACGCCCCGAATCACATCGGGGCGTTCCTTTATTCTTGGGTGTTCCGTTTTGAGACATACCGCTCAGTCCGGTGCCCTCCCGCTTGTTTCCTGTTTCATGGGCCTCGCCGGCTGATCGCATTTGATCTTCAAGATTCGTGAACTAAATCTTAACAAAATAGTTGACTTTATTCATTATGACATTAGTATTGTGGATAATGAACGTAGGGAGTGACTGGCGGAAGTGGATTGATGGGTTGGACGACGAGGATGTCGCGTTCATGGGGCGCTTTGTGCTGGGGTCGGGCTCGCTCAAGGCGGTCGCGGCCACCTATGGCGTTTCGTATCCCACGGTGCGTATTCGGCTTGATCGGCTCATCGCGAAGATTGAGGTCTTGGCCAATCAGGAGATCACCAGCGAGTTCGAGCGGGTGGCCCGGGCTCGGCATGCTGACGGGAGGATCGACCTGGCCACGCTCAAGGAGCTTATCGCCGCCTACCGGAAGGAACGGGAGACTGAAAATGAATCGAATGGTGCTGATCGCTAGCTTGCTGGTGGTTGTCTCTGCCGGTTGCGAGAAGGAGAAGCGACGCGAGATCAATCCAACTACGTTGGACTTCTCCGGCGAACTTCCCAATGGCGGGCGTCTCATTGCAGGGGACGGTGCTTCGGTCCCCGACTATCTGGTCATCGAGAACGTCAACCCGACCGCGCAGACGTTTCGTATCGCCTCGATCGAGAGCCCAGGCGTCACGAATCCGACCTATGCCATCATGGGGGAGGTGCGCTACGCAGGTGTTTCGGGCAACGCTTACTTGAGGATGGATAACTACTTTCCCGACGGTGGCCCGTACTTTTACAAGGGACTTGACTCACGCGGCGTGGGAAAGATTACAGGCGACTCCGACTGGCGTTCCTTCAGCCTACCCTTCTTCTGCATGGGCCAAGACGGCGTTGATTCCGGCAACCGCCCGACCAAGATCGAACTCTCATTGCTAATGCCGGGTTCGGGCACCGTCTACCTCCGCAACGTGCGACTGTCGCAATTCGCGTCCGGGGTCAGTCCATTCACGATGACCGGGCAGTGGTGGACGGGACGGCAAGCCGGTCTGGTCGGTGGTGTTGGGGGCGGCGTGATAGGTTGTTTCGGCGGCCTTATCGGGGGTCTTGTAGGCACGGGGCGCGGCCGCAGATTCGTGATAGCGTCCATGATTGGCATGATCGTCGTAGGTGTGGTCGCGTTGCTTTTGGGTGTTGTTGCGTTTGGTTGCTCACAGCCGTTTAGCGTCTACTATGGGCCTCTTCTTCTTGGGGTGATTCTCATTCCGGTGTTTGCAGCGAACCTGCCCATGGTGCGGAGGCGCTACGCCGAGATGGAGCTGCGAAAGATGACCGCCGACGACGTTGGGTGATTGTGTTTGACGCCCGGCGTTGCCCTCCAGTTTCGCCCGCGTCGGTTGCTTTCAATCTGCGATCACGAGTATGATCCTGCTGGACCAAACGTGATCGCCACGATCGCCAACGATCCCACGCTGGCCGGCCTGATTCAACGGTTGAAATCGCGTGGGGGCATAGCTGGAGCGTCAGGCCTGTGGGGATCCTCTGCGCCCATGACGGCTGCGTCCGTCCACCGGGCGCTGAAACGACCGCTTCTCTACATCACCGCCCACCTGGATGAAGCCGACGACGTGCTGGAGGATCTCGAGTTCTTCCTTGGGATGCGCTGTTCGATCCTTCCGGCTTGGGAAACGTTGCCCGGCGAGGGCGGGGCGAGTAGCGAAGTGGAGGCCGAGCGGCTACGTCTGTGCGGACGACTGCTCCAGAAACCCAACCGCCCGGTCGAGGCGAACGAGGAGATCGGCCTCATCGTCGCTCCGATTCAGGCGCTTATGCAGCCGGTCCCGACGGCGGCCGCACTGCGAGCCAATACTCTGCATCTGAATGTCGGCGGACCGGGCGATCCGGACACCACTGGTGAGTGGCTGACCGTTCGCGGGTATTCTCGGCTCGAGCGGATCGAGACGCCGGGTGATTACGCCAGGCGGGGGGACATCCTCGACATTTTCGTTCCAGGCGAGAATGACCCGGTACGGATCGTCTTTCTGGACGACAGGGTCGAGTCCATCCGCCGTTTCGACGTCTCCTCTCAGCGTTCGTTGCAGACGCTCGAATCCACATCGGTCACGGCGGTCGCTCAGCCGACCAAGACGAACCCCGCCGAGGTGACCGATTTCCTGACCTACTTGACGCCACAAGCGCTGGTCGTGCTCGACGAGGCGGGTGAGATCCAGGAGATGGGCGGAGTGTTTTGGGATCGCCTCGGGCAGCCCGACCGTTTGTATGACATCGAGACGATCCTTCGGCGGGTGGGACGGTTCGATCAGTTGCACATAAACCGTCTTGGCGCAGCGGCGATGGGTGAGGACGATTCGTTTCACTTCGACGTCGGTTCGGTGGCCCGGTTTGAGGGGAAGTCAGCCGAGGCGGTCGATGAGCTCTGCGCCGCGCTGGACGACCACCACGTCCAGGTAGTCTGCGAGAACGAATCCCAGCGGCAGCGTCTGGGCGAGCTGGTGAATGAACACATGGGCGAAGTCCCCGCCCGCCTGGAGATCGCCCAGGGGATGGTCCATCGCGGGTTCGAGTGGACGGCGTGTCGCACCATCGTCCTGGGCCATCACGAACTGTTCGGCCGCCTGTTGCAGCGCCGCCGTATTCGTCGCGTTCACGCCACCCGAGCCGTCGAGTCATGGCTCGATCTGGAGCCAGGCGACTACGTGGTGCATAGCCTGCACGGGATCGCCCGCTTCCGCGAGATCAAGACGATGGCCAAGGAGGGATCGCGCAAGCGAGAGGAGTTTCTGACGCTCGTTTTCGCCGGGCAGGTCGTTCTGCACGTGCCGGTCTCGCAGATCGATCTGGTGCAGAAGTACATCGGAGCCGGTGACGTTCGCCCAGCCTTGTCCAAACTGGGCGGCACGCGCTGGAGCAAGATCAAAGAGAAGGTCGGCGAGGCAGTCGCCGAGTTGGCCGACTCGCTGATTCGCATACAAGCCGTACGCCAGGCGACGGAGGGAACCGCCTACCCCGCCGATACCACCTGGCAGCGGGAGTTCGAGGGGTCGTTTCGGTATCAGGAGACCGAGGACCAGATCATAGTCGGCGACGAGATCAAGAGTGACCTGCGACAATCGCGCCCCATGGACCGCCTGCTCTGTGGCGACGTCGGATATGGGAAGACCGAGCTGGCCGCCCGGGCGGCGTTCAAGGTCGTCGAATACGGCCGCCAGGTCGCACTTTTGGTTCCCACCACGGTGTTGGCTGAGCAGCACTACCGCACGTTCACCGAGCGCTTCGCCGAGTATCCGTTTCTCATCGGTTGCCTCTCGCGGTTCCGAACCGCCAAGGAGCAACGTCAACTCATCGAGCGGGCCAAGCGAGGCCAAGTGGACATCATCATCGGAACCCACCGCCTGTTGAGCAAGGACGTCGGTTTCGCCAATCTGGGTTTGATCATCATCGATGAAGAGCAGCGTTTCGGCGTCGAGCACAAGGAGAAGCTCAAGACCCTGCGCGAGACGGTGGAGGTTCTGACCATGACCGCCACTCCGATCCCGCGCACGCTGCACATGGCCATGATCGGCATTCGGGATATCTCGTCGCTGGCGACGCCGCCCGCGGATCGGCGCAGCATCGCCACCCAGGTCCGGACGTTCGACGAGGCGTTGATCCGATCCGCCATTCTTCGGGAACTCAACCGCGAGGGGCAGGTCTTCTTCCTGCACAACCGCGTGCAATCCATTCAGGCCATGGCCGACACCATTGGGCGAGTCGTCCCCGAAGCCCGCATCGCCGTCGGACACGGACGGATGAAAGAGGGCGCCCTCTCTAGAGTCATGACCACGTTCGTGCGTCACGAATCCGACGTGCTGGTTTGCACCACGATCATCGAGAGCGGAATCGACATC
>JADFPW010000437.1 GCA_022562105.1 Planctomycetota bacterium | reverse complement strand
CATCTTCAACGACCACTGCGAAGATGCCCCGGTCGATACGCTGAACATCGGCGAGACGCTCAGCTACAACGGTGACAACACCGAAGCCACCATGACCTGCGCCGCTGGTGGTCTCCCGGAGACGTGGCATGCGTTTAGTCTCGTTGAGACCGCTACCGTGACCACCAGCCTGTGTGGCACGGATCCGCCGTTCGGCAACGCGTACATTGTTATCGATCCGGAGTGTCCGTGTTCGGGAGCATTCGAGTTCGCCGTCAGCTTCAATAACACCGCCTGCGGCGACGGCAACTGGTCCATGTACTACGACGCTTTTCCGGCCGGCGACTACTGGACGCCGGTGATCAAGGACGATACGAGCACCGGTAAGTACACGTGGAACATCAATGCCAACTAGGGATACCAGATCCGCATCGACCACCGCGAATACCCGGTCGGGGAATACAATCGGCGGAGGCGATGCTCAAGGAAACGCCGATGGCCTTGCCAAGGCCACTCCAGGTCATTCCCATTCGATGGTGGCCGGCGGTTTGCTGGATATGTCGTAGACCACGCGGTTGATTCCGGCGACCTCGTTCATAATACGGGTCGAGATTCGGCCGAGCACTTCGTAGTCGATGCGAACCCAATCGGCGGTCATGAAGTCAGTGCTTTCGACGAAGCGCAGGACGGCTACACTCTGATCTGCGTAGGTGCGCTGGTCGCCCATGACCCCGACGGTGCGCACGGGTATCAACACCGCAAACGCTTGAGCGATCTTGGGATACCAGCCGGCTGCGTGGACTTCCTCGAGGGTGATGGCGTCCACTTGACGCAGCGTTTCCAGTCCGCCTCGCGTGATGGGTCCGATGATGCGAACGGCCAATCCCGGGCCGGGGAATGGATGACGCCAGACGATGTCCTCGGGCAGGCCGAGATGTTCGCCCATCCGACGCACCTCATCCTTGAACAGATCGCGTAGCGGTTCGATCAGCTCGAATCCGAGTTCCTCGGGCAGTCCGCCCACGTTGTGGTGGAGCTTGATGTTGGCGGTCTGGCCGGCGTAGCCGTGACCCGATTCGATTACGTCGGGGTAGAGCGTGCCCTGAGCGAGGTAACGGGCACCTTCGATATGCTCAGCCTCAGCTTTGAATACATCGATGAAGATCCGGCCGATGATTTTGCGTTTCTCCTGCGGATCGGCGACTCCGTCGAGGGCGTCCACGAAGCGATCTGCGGCATCAACGACGTGCAGGTCCATCTTGAAATGCTCGGCGAATGTTTCGACGACCAGATCCACTTCGCCGCCGCGCAGCAGACCGTTGTCCACGAAGATGCAGACCA
The DNA here is from genome assembly GCA_022562105.1 of Planctomycetota bacterium. Lineage (GTDB taxonomy): Bacteria > Planctomycetota > Phycisphaerae > UBA1845 > UBA1845 > JADFPW01. Next base: position 1,533 of record JADFPW010000437.1, on the reverse strand, counting down.
GCCGGTCGCCGATGGCCCGGTGAAGCAGCGCTGCCGCCACGCTGCTATCCACGCCGCCGGAAAGCCCCAGGATCACCCGTTCATCGGGTCCGACTCGCCCGGAGATGGAACGGACGGACTGATCGATCACGCTGCCGATCTGCCACTCACCCCGACATCCGCAGACGGTGTAGAGGAAGTTGCGCATGATCTGGTTGCCGTGTGGAGTGTGGGTGACTTCGGGATGAAATTGCAGGCCGTAGAAGGGGCGCTGGCGATGTCGGACGGCGGCACATGCTGCACCGTCGGTTCGGGCCAACACGACGAAGTCGTCGGAAACGGATTCCACCCGGTCGCCGTGGCTCATCCACACCGAGACCGTGGTCGGCAAATGGGCGAAGATCGGATCGCCCTCGAGCAACTCGATGCGGGTGCGTCCATACTCGCTGGAGGGAGCGCTTTGAACCGGCGAGCCGTACATCTGACACGCCAACTGCATGCCATAACAGATTCCCAGAACGGGAAGCCCCATCTCCAATACTTCCATCCGGCAGCGCGGGGCGTTTTCGTCGTTGACGCTACTGGGCCCGCCCGACAGGATGAGGCCGACGGCGTTCATGGCCCGCAGTTCCTCGGCGGTGATGTCCGGTCGGCAGAGGGTGCTGTGTACGTGGTTCTCCCGCACGCGTCGGGCGAGCAATTGAGCGTATTGACTCCCGAAATCCAGGACCGCGATGGTTCGATTGGTCATGATGCTAGGTTATCCACCCATGCCCAACGCGGCGAAGAGTTCCGTAGATCCACGATGCAAGCCGTAGCCGGCGCCGACCACCAGCAAGATCCCCAACACCGGCGCCGCCAAGGTGTACCAGATCAGCACGCGCGTCCTGACCTGCAAGGGCACGGTCAGCGAGAGGCGAATCAGCCACAGCCACCAAAGGATTAATCCCAGCGCCGCCACGATCACCACAGGCAGGTACAGGACGATGGTTCGCGGAAACATATCCCAACCGCGGGCTTCGTCCAGATACCACAGCGGGCGCAGCAGGATCAACAACGCCGGCGCGCACACCGGTACGAGCCACGCGGTGCTATAGCGCAGGGCACAGCTCAGCCGCCCCTCCTCGCGCCGGGAACGACCCAGCGCTGCCTGGGCGCCCCAATCCACCCAGCGGAGCCACCACCATCCGATCAACAGGGCGACAAAAAACGTCACCGTCGCCGTGGTGAAGGTGATGGCTGGATTCCAGCGAATGTCGAACGACCGGCCGGCGTCGTTCGAGGCTCTCTGGTCCAGCCCCGTCGTGCCCAGCTCGTACCAACCGGCCGTGCGAGTGGTGGCTGGGCGATCGGTGTCGTCCGGCCCGAGGGCCAGAACCCGCTGCCATCCCGCGTGCGTCAACTGTAGACAGGTTGCGGCCAGTGCAAACAGGAGCAGACCGTTGCGGGCAAAACGTCTACTCGCCGGCGAAAGGCGAACCAGGGACAAAAAGGACAACCGCTCGTTACTGGCTGGATAAGCCCATCGGCACATGGTCCACCACGCGCCCCAAC
>JADFPW010000436.1 GCA_022562105.1 Planctomycetota bacterium | reverse complement strand
AACTCGCCTTCATCGGAGAGCGTATCTTCATCTTCCGATGCGGATTGGGCGACGGACTCGACTAGATCCTCGAAGTCGGACAGGGCGATGGTCCGCAAGTCGAAACAGACAGCCTCGTCGTGGACGCGGGCGACGACCGGAGTGTCGGCCACGCGCAGGCGTTCGGAGGCCGAGCCGGCGGAGAGTCGAGTCGGGCGCCATTCGATGGTGATGGTCTCCAATTCCGCACCCGGTAGCGATCCGCCGCCGATCTGCGAGACGCCGCTGCAAATGCGAAACTGTTCGTCGGGCAGGGCGGCGGAGAGCAGCCCTTCCAGCTCACGTGCCCGAGTGGCCAACTCGTCGGTGTCGGCCGCCATCATGCTCAACGTCGGCACGTGTTGCACGGCGTGGGATGGGTCCGTCCAATGACGCAGCGTCGCCTCCAGGGCCAACAGCGTCAGCTTGCCCACGCGGTAGGTTCGCATCAGGGGATGCCGTTCCAGTCGTTGGATCAACGTGCGTTTCCCGACCACGATTCCACATTGTGGCCCACCGAGCAGCTTGTCGCCGGAAAAGCACACCAGGTCCGCACCGGTGCTGACCGACTCGCGGACGATAGGCTCATCGCCGATCGGCAGGCCTCGATACGTCCCAGGGTCTGGCTCCGGTACTCCGGTGCCTGACCCCATGCTCGCGCTGAGGGGGTCAGGCACCGGAGTACCGGAGCCAGACCCCATGCTCGCGCTGAGGGGGTCAGGCACCGGAGTACCGGAGCCAGACCCCACATCCTCGACCGATCCCGACGGCCCATCACTGCTCCGGTTGGCCGCTACGGTCGGCTCGACCAGCAAGCCGCTGCCGACGTCGTCGATGACCGGCAGGTCGTGTCGATGCCCCAGCTCGACGAGTTCGGCCAGGCTGGGCGCGGCGGTGAATCCCACAATGCGATAGTTGCTGTGATGCACCCGCATGATGGCGCCGGTATTCTCACCGATGGCGGATTCGTAGTCTGCGATTCGCGTTCGATTGGTCGTGCCCACCTCGCGCAGCTTCGCCCCGCCGGCCGTCAGGATGTCCGGAATGCGAAATGACCCGCCGATCTCCACGAGCTGTCCTCGGGAGACGATGAGCTCCTTGCCCTCAGCCAACACGCGGACGATCAGCAGCGTGGCCGCGGCATTGTTGTTGACCACGGTGGCCGCCTCGGCCCCGGTGAGTTCGGTGAGCAGGGCGTTGACATGATCGACACGCCTTCCGCGCTGACCCGTCTCCAGATCGTATTCCAAATTGCAGTACCCGGCGGCCCCTTCGGCGATGGCTTCAATCGCCTCGGCGCACAGCGGCGCCCGCCCGAGCCCGGTGTGCAAGACGATGCCCGTCGCGTTGATCACGCCGACCAGCGATGGAGCCAAAGCGTCTGCAAGATACCCTTCAGCCACTCCAACGATCGATTCCACATCGACATCGACGTCGTGTCCGTCAAGAATGGCGCTGCGAGCCTGCTCGACCACTTGTCGCAAACAGGCGGTCACGGTCGATCGCGGTGCAACTTCCATCCAGGCAGTCACCTCCTCGTGCTCGAGCAGGGCAGCCACCGACGGAAGATCACGCAAACGGGTTTGTTTGATGTCCAGCTTCATGATTCGTTGGTCCGCATTGTACTAATGTGCTGTGGCTCATCGAGTAATGGGTGCCACTGGTGGCTTGCCCACCAGTGTTCGAGCGCCCGCGCATCACACACTGGTGGGCAAGCCACCAGTGGCACCCGCTTAGTACCCACCTTTCGTCATTGCCGGGGTAACGAATCACTATTCGTCCTCTGCGGGCGCTGCTTTGACGTTCTCGACCAAGCGACGAACATCGCCGTCTCGCCGGGTGTAGCCGATGCGATCCAGATATTCTAGGAACGGAACCACATATTTGCGACTGGAGCCCAACGATTCTCGAAGTTGGCCCACGCTCATCGCCTCATGCTCGGCGACAAGATCTCGGACCCGCTGCCGAAGCAGGTGCTCATGCTCGGCGTGCAGATACAACTCCCGCCCTATTTCAACGAGCTGATCCGTCGAGATGGCGATGCGGATCAGCCGTCGGATGCGGTCCACGTTGGTGCCGAGCTCCTGGGCCACCGCGGCGACCGCTGGGGGCTGAAACGCCAGGGCCTCGAAACGTTCGAGCATCTTGTGCATCAGCTTCTCGTCCTGGGCCGACATGGCCGGTGCATGCTCGGGCAAACATACGTAGCGACCCAGTTGTTTGACCGTCTTGGCGGCTACCATGCGGTCAAGCAGTGGGCGACCCAGACCGGGAGCACTGCCTCGCTCCAGCCACCCTTTGAACACGTCCATCGGACAGCCGACCTCCTTGACGTGCAGCTCGTGATACCGCTCCAAGCGCCGCCTGCCACGCTGCATGAACCCATCCAACGTGCCCCTCGCCACCTGACGATCCGTTCCGGCGATCGTGACCCATCGACTTGCCGATACTAGCGTGCTGAATACATCGTCGAGCTGTTCCGGTTCCACGCCGGCCTGAACCGCCAGTTGCAGATCCGGCGGCCGCGAGAAACCGGCTGCCCGCAGAATCTCCGCGACTCGGTCGGCTGCATCACCGGTGGCCAATCGTTCCAGGCCGACAAGTTCCTCCTGGCGATTGCGAATGCGTCGTCGGGCTATGCAGCGAAGCACTCTCCCGCCCCCCAACGTCCGGACCGCTGTCTCATCACGGAGGATGAACCGCTGTCCGTGAGCGACCGCGATCGGCGATGCGACACGAATTTGGACGAAAGCGCTCCCGCCCGGGGTGAGTGCATCACCGTCCAGCATGACAATCGTGGCGGGCGATTCTCGTGTGCCGATGCACAGCCGGGCTCGACCG
>JADFPW010000084.1 GCA_022562105.1 Planctomycetota bacterium | reverse complement strand
TCTGCAACGCGACCTTACCTACCTTCATCGACTGTGGAAAATGGTGGCTCAGCGGGTACGCAGCACCAAGGCGCCTTCCGAATTGTATCGCGAATCCGACCTCGTAACTCGGACAGTGCGCGACGTGTTTACCTCCGACTTCGATCGCATAATCGTCGATACCCCGAAAACGATGAGCAACGTTCGAGATTTCCTTCGAATCGCTATGCCACGTTCGCCGGAAAAGATCGTCGAGCTGTATGATGGGCCGGTTCCGATCTTCCACCACTATGGGATAGAGGATCAGCTTGAAGCGATCCACGCCCGGAAAGTGCCGCTCAAGAGCGGCGGCAGCATCGTGATCGACCAGACTGAAGCCATGGTTGCCATCGATGTCAACAGCGGAAGAACGCGCAATATCGAGAACGAAGAGGAGACCGCCTTCAAGACAGATATCGAGGCAGCGCAAGAGATTGCTCGCCAACTGCGTTTGCGCGATCTGGGTGGCTTGATCGTTTGCGACTTCATCGACATGGTGGTGGACAGCCACAAGCGGGACGTGGAACGGACCCTGCGGGAAGGGCTCAAGAAGCACAAGGAGCGAGCCCGCATCCTGCGCATGAGCCAGTTCGGCATTATCGAGATGACTCGCCAACGTCAGCGACGCTCGATCAAGGGTACGCTCTACCGAGAGTGCCCTCACTGTGGAGGCAGCGGGCACGTCAAAGCCCTGGAGTCGGTGACCATCGACGCGATGCGGACCCTTCAGATGGCCGCTCACCGTCAGGACGCCCATCGTGTGGTTCTGTCCGCGTCGCCGGATGTCGCTATGCTGATGCAGAATCAGAAACGAGCGGAACTCTTGGCCCTGGAACAAGCCACCGGGACGGCCATCATCATTCGCGGCGAGCAGAGCTATGCCACTGAAGAAATCGCGTTCGTTTGTGAGGACGAGCGGGGCCGACCGCTCAAGGCGGGATCGTAGGGTAGCGTCTCAGAGTAGTCGCCACCAACCGAGCCGCGACCGTGAGCGAGCGGTCGCGGGGCGTGACGGCTCGGCTGCTGGAAACCGCTCCCTGACGGTCGTGGCTCGGATCAGGATCGGTTGCGGTTCCAATGAGACACTACAGTAATAGCGCGATCGTAATGTGGTGGCAACAAGGTGTCGCACCGGTTGGCAACCGGTGGGCGGCTCAACTCAGTGGGAACTGTCCGGGCGCCGTTCCGCCTTGTCTCTGCTAATCATGGATAAGGTGCATACGACGTCCGTCCTCCACGAGCGCCGTGAGCGCGTGTTTCTGCTATTGGCGGGAATCTTCCTCGCCGCGATGGTGATGCTCAACATTCTGGGTATCACTCGGTTCGTCCATCTCGGGCCGCTGGCCCTGGCCGTCGGCGTCCTTCCCTATCCGTTGACGTTTCTCTGTACCGATTTCATCAGCGAGTTCTACGGGCGACGTCGGGCCAACTTTGTCGTCTGGGTTGGACTGTTGCTCAACGTGCTGGTGATCGGTTTTCTGTGGTTGGGACACGTCCTTCCCGCGGTCGATGAATCGTTTCGCCCCTCGTGGCAGGATCTGGAACTCGTCAAACCCATCTTCCTGCCGCTCGGTGGTGAGGTTACCCGCGTCGAATTGTTCGAGGTGATCTACCGCTGCAGCCGAGGTGCGGTTCTGGCGTCCATGGTGGCCTATTTGGCCGCCCAGTTTTGCGACGTCTTTCTGTTTCACTTCTGGAAGCGGGTGACGCGCGGGCGTCACCTCTGGTTGCGCAACAACGGCTCCACCATGATCTCCCAGTTGGTGGACGCGACGGCGGTGATTTTCGTGACCTTCTGGTCGGCGTTCATGGCGGGCGACAAAACACTCGCCGTCATGCTAGGCCTGGTCGGCAGCAACTACCTGTTCAAGGTCGTGGTGGCAGCCTTGGACACCATCCCGTTCTATCTGGGCGTCCGGTTCCTGACAGGCTACCTTCAGATCGACCCCCTCCAGGATCCATCCGCCGGCCCAGGAACAACGGCCGAGGCTACGCTGTAGTTCAGCGTGATGCGCGATCGACGTCCCGCGAGGGCGCAGCACGCTACTTTCGCAGCCGGTGGTTACGGCGTTTCTTCGCCGGGAGGCGCGGCCGGAGCATTGGTCGGGCCAATGACGTTTCGTTCCACATGGATCTCCAACGCGGTGATGATCGTCTGGCCATCTTGCTTCTCTCTCGTGCCGTAGCCGGTCGCGGTCTCGCCCACGCGAAGCTGATCCAGGGCGGAGGCCACACCGTTGATGAAAACCTTCGCGTCGATCGGCACGTAGGCCACCAGCGTTCCACGCGAATCACTGTTCTTGCGTTGGAACTCGAGTGTGATCCTTCGGCTGGTTGCATCGATCTTGGTGATCACGCCGGTGATGGTGTCCACCTTTGGAGCCGCTTCGCGCTGCTCGCACCCCGTGGCCAGGACTGCCAGCAGCGCGCAGGCAGACCAGCCTCGGAAACACCCCGGGCGCCGAAGCATGGAATAGGGTCGTGTGCTCATCGTCAGATCCTCCCGATCGAATGAACGAACTGCGTACCAACGATCATTCACTCTACGCCGATCGTGCGAACCGTCAACCGGGTCCGTGATGGACAGGCGATCTGGTGAGGGGCACAATGAGGCCGGTCGAGAGACCGACGGGAAAGTCGGTCCCACAATCACTTGGAGAGTCGCCGACATGCGCGCCGTAGTATTCGATGGGGCTGTCAAGTTCGTGGATCGCCATCCGGATCCCACGCCGGGCACCGGGGAGGCGCTGGTGCGTGTCCACCTGGCCGGCCTCTGTGCGACCGACCTGCAGATCGCTCGGGGGTACATGAGGTTTCGCGGCGTAGTGGGCCACGAAATGGTGGGAACCGTCGTCGGGGGATCCGAGTCGTGGATCGGCCGACGGGTGGCTTGCGAGATCAACGCCCCCTGCCGATCCTGCGATCTCTGTCAATCCGGGCTTTCCAACCACTGTCGAAACCGGACGGTCATGGGCATCGATGGGCGTGATGGCTGTTTTGCTGACCTGGTGGCTGTTCCAGAGGACAATCTGCACGCCGTACCTGATGCCGTTTCCGACGAGGAGGCGGTCTTCATCGAGCCGCTGGCCGCCGCCTATCAGGTGATCCAGCAATGTCCGGTCGAATCGCGGATGCGGGTGGTGGTGTTGGGCAGCGGGCGGCTCGGGTTATTGGTCGCCCAGGTGTTGGCCACGACGGGGTGCGAGCTGCGCGTCGTTGGGCGGAACTCGGACACCTTGTCGGCTTGTGAAAAGAAGGGCATCCAGGCGGAGCACATCGAGCAGTTCGTGCCCCGGGCGGATTGCGACGTGGTCGTCGAATGCACCGGCTCTCCGGAGGGTGTGGAGCTGGCGATTCCGATGATTAGGCCGCGAGGGACGTTGGTTCTCAAGTCCACCTGCGCCGAAGCAGCAACCGTCAATCTGGCCCCGGTGGTGGTCAACGAAATCCGCATCGTGGGGAGTCGTTGCGGCCCGTTTCCCGAAGCCATCGACGCCCTGGCTCGAAAAGCCATCGACGTGCGATCCATGATCTCTCGCGTGTTCCCCATTGAGCGGGCGCTGGATGCATTCGAGGCGGCCGAGCAACCGGGGGCGCTGAAGGTCATGCTCAAGATCAGCACCGCCTGAATGACCGTGCCACCCGGTGCATATGCGACTCGGGGTCCGCTCCCTCACGGTCGCGGAGAGATTGCCGACAGCGCTTGCTCGCCGCCCGAAGCGAGCCAACAATGGACCCAGAACATACGGAGTACGGAGGCGAGCGAGACATACGGAGGACGGAGGCGAGCGACGCGTAGGTCGCCGGCGGCCGCGGGGCGAACATGCATATTCTCATCGTACACCCGTACTTCCCCATAATCCAAGGAGTGCTGCCGGGTGCCTAACTCACCAATCCTCAACGCCATGACCGTCGATTTGGAAGACTGGATGCAGTCTACGCTGGGCCCGGATCATCCGATCACCTCACGGGTCATTCCCAATCTGGAACGGTTCCTGCGACTGCTCGCCAAGCACGACGTGCGGGCCACGTTTTTCTCCTTGGGCAAGGTGTGCGAAAAGTTTCCGATTCTGCTGGAGATGGTGATCGAAGCCGGCCATGAGATCGCCTCGCACGGCTACGGGCACGAGTTGCTGTACGACATTAGCCCGGAGCGGTTTCGGGAAGACCTCGATCGTTCGATCGAGGTCATCGAAAGGCAGACGGGGACCAAACCGCTCGGTTATCGTGCTCCAGCCTTTTCGCTGACGCGGAAGAGCTGGTGGGCGGGTCCGATACTTGCTCAGGCCGGCTTCAAGTACTCCAGCTCAGTGTTCCCCATTCGGGGACGGCGATACGGCGTACCGGACGCCCCGCGTTTCCCCCACAAATGGCCGGAATGCGACCTGACGGAGTTTCCCTTGACGACTGCCCAGCTTCTGGGAAGAAACCTCCCGGTCTGTGGCGGGGGATATTTCCGGCTGTTGCCCTTTCCGATTCTGCGTCGGGCCATCCGACAGGTGAACGGGCAGGGACACCCCGTCGTCGTCTACATGCATCCATACGAAATGGACGTGTACGAAGTTGCCGATCTCAAGCGGCAGGGATACCCTATATCGCGTAAGTTGCAACTGACGCAGTCGTTGTTTCGGAGCCGAATCTACCCACGGTTGGACCGGATGTTTAAAGAGTTTCGATTCGGCCCCATGGCGGAGGTGTTGAACATTGAGTGAAGTGGACAAAGTCGGGCGGTATTTTCGTGATCATGCTCGGCAATTCGACAGTATTTACGAAGGAAAAACCCGGATCGGGCGGTGGCTCGACCGGCGGTTTCGTTCGAGTATCTTCATCCGCTACGCGCTGACTTTTGAACATGCAGGGAATCTGGAGGGAAAATCCGTTCTGGACATCGGATGCGGTCCGGGGCGATACTCGGTGGAGTTCGCCCACCGCAAGGCGGCCCGCGTGCTCGGGGTCGACATCTCCGATGAGATGATCGAAATCGCCAAGGGAGAGGCCAGGAAGGAAGGCGTCGAGGACGGCTGCGAGTTCAGGCTGGCGGACATCTTTTCGGCCCGGCTTCAGGAGACGTTCGACGTGGTGATCGCCATGGGCGTTTTCGATTACGTTCGGGAGCCGCAGACGCTGCTGGTTCCGATGCGCGAGTACTGCAAGCCCGGCGGCAAGGTCATGGCCAGCTTTCCCAAATGGGATCTGATCCGCGCTCCGATCCGTCGGTGGCGGTACAAAATCAAGAACTGCCCGGTCTACTACTACACGCACGAACGCACGGCCGAGGTGCTCACCAGCGCCGGGCTGGGGGACCAGATCATCAAGGATATCCCTGGCCGGGGCCAGGACTGGTTCGTGTGCTGCCAAGTGTAACCGTTGACGTGGTTGTACCTGGCCAAGAGTAGCGTTTCGTGCCGACGACATCTCATGCGAGCTCCGACGGTGAGAGAGGGAGACAGGGAGACAGCAAAAACGCTCCCTCACGGTCGCGGCTCGGTTAACAAAAACAGCGCCACTTCTGAAATGCCACACTAGGCGTTTCCGTTCCGCGGCGGCGGCCAATCCCCGTGTAGGCGCCGCCAGACCGCAGGCTTGAGGTGCCGAAGGGCAAACGCGGCCAGCCAGTTGACCTCAACCCGGGCGGGCACCCCGCTGGAATCAAAGCCCAGCGACTGCTTGAACTTCTCCAGCGGAGCCAGGTCCGATCGCAGAAAATAGTTCGCATGCCGCACGCCGTCGGAGCGGGCAGCATTATGCAGCACGGTGAAGATCAGCGTATCGTTGGGCCGATGGTCGAGGCGCTCGGTGTGCGATGCGATCGTGTCGATGTACACCGTGTCTTGCACCACGCGGGCAATCAACCAGGCGCACAGCACCCCCGTCTGCCTGTCCCTGGCGCCGATGACACACGTCCCCGCCGTGTCCGCCAGGGGTCGCCAATGATGGGCGAAGGCTGGGCGATCGAATACGCGGCTCCAACCGGTTCTCTCGACGTGCGAGTTCCACACCACGCGGGCTTGTTCCAGGGTTTGCGGATCGCAAGGATCCAGGGCGATGACGTCCAGGTGCCTCAAGCCCTTGCGAATGGCTCGCCGCTTCTGCGACGCCACCCGCTCGAGACCGTAGCCTTCCAATTGATGGATCACGTTGAGGTGTACCAGCGAGTTGACCAGCTCGTCCACCACCGGGTATTGACACCCGAGAAGGCGTTTGAATCTGGGCAGCTTTGGCGCGCGTTCGAGCGGCTGAAAGAAGTCCATCTTCCATGCGAACTGCGGCTTGGCGCCCCACCACCACTCGCCATCGCGATCGCGAAACGGCCTGGAGAACCCACGGTAAGGAGCCAAGCCCTGCTGCCACCACCACGTTTCGACGCCGGGGATCGACAGCACACTCTCGCAATACTCCGAGGCGCTGGCCGGTCTCATCTCGATCCCGGGAACATCCATTGCGGCTGCCTTGTCGCTCATGATCGTTTCCAGGGTCGATAAGGCTCGCTATGTCGCAGCTCGGTTCGGTCGCCCCCCCTGTTATCGTCCACCCCCAGGGTTAGGGTCAACCTTCTCATACCGCAAGACCAGCCGCCCAGCCCCGGAGTGTTGAGCGCCATGACCGAGCGTCGATTGACGGCCTCGAGCCGGGCTTCTATCCTTCGCCCCTCGCCGGCCCTGGGACACGATACGAACGATGTTGATCGAAAGACTCGGCAGAGCAGTTCAGCAATCGAATCTCGGGCTGGGGCGGGCGATGGAGACATTGTGGCTGCGACCCACAGACCGCGGCCCGATCCGGATGCCGCTAATGGCCGTCTGCGGAGCCCCGCGGACCGGCTCGACGCTGATCTACCAGTTGCTGAGCCAGGCGTTCGAGGTCTTCTTCATCAGCAACCTCCAGAACGTGCTCTTCCGAACGCCGCTCCTGGGACAAGTGCTCGCGGCGCGCCGTGGGGGGGCCTACGTTTCGGACTACCGTTCGACCGGCGGCTTCGTCGCCGGAATGAACGGACCCGCCGAGGCGATGCACTTCTGGCGCTATTGGTGCGATCACCAACTGACGGACTCGCCGCCGAAACCGCATCCCCGGAGACTCGCTCGCCTGGAACGAGTGCTCAACGCCGTGTACCGACGCATCGGTCGCCCTTTGCTGTCCGGCTATCTGCCGCATTCGTTCTACACCACGCATCTCGGCGAGCTGTTTCCCAAATGCCTATTCGTTCGTACGGACCGGGACATGCTCGACGCGGCGTACTCAGCCTTGAAACGCTGGCGGGCGACCGCAGGCGAGTCACTCTCAGATGATCTCGGCTATTTCTACGGGACACGCCCACCTGAGGTGCTCGGGGAGATGACCCAACAGGAGTATGTGGCTCGCCAGCAGTACTTCGTCGCTCGGCAAATGGACGCCGCCGAGGAGCGACACCCCGAGCGTTTTTTTCACGCCGACTACGCCGCCGTTTGCGCCGATCCACGCAGCCTGATCAGCAGGCTGGGTGAGGCCCTCACTTCAGCGGGGATCGAGGTCTCCACACGCCGCGACCTCGAGCTACCCGAGCGGTTTCGCGCGACCTCATACGAAAGAGACCAGGATGAGGACCTGGTCAGGATCGCGGCCGAACTGGATCGTCTCCATTCAGAGTTCGGCTCCACAGGCGGCGTGTATCGCCACGCCTGATTCACCATGGCGACCAGGCCGGCCGCTTTACCTATGATTGCCCATAGGCCTGCTCCAGAACACGAACGAACTGGGCGGCGAGTTGCAAGCGATCGAACTTCGCCACGCCGAGTTGGCGAGCGTTTCGCCCCATTTCGGCTCGGTCGTCGATGTGGTCCCGCAGATGGATCACCGCATCAGCCAGGGCGCCGGGGTCGTCGGGCGGCACGGCGATGCCGCATTTGTGCTCGTCAATCATGTCCGCCACCCACCCGGGGTAGTTGTTGAGCACCGGCAACCCGCTGGCCAGGTAGTCAAAAAACTTGTTCGGCGAGGTGCCGTAGTAGAAGCCGGGCAGATTTCGGAGGATCATCATCCCCACGTCCATGCGGGGCAGGATTTCGGCGAGCTGCTGTTTGGGCATTGGATCGAGGAAGGTGACCCAGTCATCCAGACCCTCCTGATGCGCTCGCTGCATGAGCTGCGACTTGAGCCGGCCTCTTCCGATCAAGACCAGGCGCACGCCATGCGTGCCGCGACGTTTCAGATCCACGGCGGCGTCGAGCACCGCGTCCAGGCCGTTGGCCATGCCATGAGCGCCGGTGAACACCAGTCGAAAATCGTCCGGGGCACCGAAGCGTGGGTCGTCCAGCGGATCGCTGGACGGTCTGAACAATTGAAGATCACATCCGTTGGGGATCAGGGTCACACGATCAGCCGGGTACCCCGTCTGGCAGATGCCCTCCTTCATCCCGGGCGCCAGGGCGATGATTCGATCCGCCGCGGAGTAGATGCGGCGTTCCAGGCGGCGGGCCCACCAAATGAGGGCCGGGTTCTTAAGCACACCGATCTCCTGGGCCATGGCCGGCCACAAGTCGCGGACCTCGAATACAAACGGCACCCCTAGCGCTTTCGCCCCTTTCATGCCCGGCAGGCCGACGCTCAGCGGTGTCGAACTGGCAACGACCAGATCCGCGTCCAGCTGACGGACGACCTGAGTCGCCGTGCGGGCAAAGCTCCCGAACGCCTTGAGGCGACGAACGAAACTCATGTCGTTGCCATACGGTTCGGCGATGCATTTGAGGCGAATGCCGTCGACGTCGAGCTCATTGACTCGTTGGGTGAGTTTGTCGCCCAAGTCGCCGGCGTCGTACACGCCGCACACCAGCGTGACCCGGTGACCCGCGTCGATGAGCTGTCGACTCATTTCGTAGGAGCGCGTACCGGTGGCCCCTCGCGGAGTCGAAAAGTGTTGATGAATGTAGGCTACGTGCATGGTCGGCCGCTTGATTATGGGCAAGGCGGATCAGGACGCAACTTCGCCTTCCGCCGGGCGGTCGGTGACGGTGCCTCGAGACACGCCAGAATGAATGGCGAGGGCTCTGCCACCCATCAAAGTACGCCTGACGAAGCACTAGAGGCCGTATCGTTGCAACTTGTTGTAAAGCGTGCGGCGGGAGATGGACAGCCGTCGGGCCAGATCGGCATACGAGGACTGTTTGCGGTTGACCAACTCGGCCAGTAGCGATTGTTCGCACTGCCCGACAAAATCCTCCAGCGACAAGGTGCCTCGCTCGATCATCCGCCGAGCAGCGTCGAGGACCTCTCGCGGCAGCTCCGCCGACGCGGTCGAACGACCGCGGTCGGAAAAGAGCGACGGCGGAAGATCGATCAGTTCGAGCACGTTTCCGCCCTCCTTGAAGGCCAGGGCACGGCGAACGATGTTTTCCAGCTCGCGCACGTTACCTTCCATGGCGCACTGGGCCAACGCGTCATAGACTTGCGGGTCCACGCCGACCACTTCTCCTTGGTAGTACTTGGAGTATTTCTCCACGAAGAACTGGACCAAGGACGGAATGTCGTCGGGTCGCTCGCGGAGCGGGGGAATCTCTAAGGTGATGACATCCAGCCGTTGATACAAGTCCAGGCGAAAGCGTTTCTCCTGAACCAGCGCCGGCAGGCGGCGGTTCGTCGCTGCCACGACGCGGACGTCCACCGCGTATTCAACGTCGGACCCCACCGGCATGACCAACCCCTCTTGCAGCACCCGCAGGAGCTTGGGCTGAAGGGCCAAGTCCAGCTCGCCGATCTCGTCGAGCAAAATGACGCCCCCGTCAGCAGCCCGGAAGTAGCCTGCGCGAGGCCCGGTCGAGCCGGTGAATGCCCCGCGAAGGTGTCCGAACAGGGCGCTCTCGGCCAAGGTTCCGGTGATCGCGGCGCAGTTAATGGTGAGGAACGGGGCGGAGGAGCGTTTGGGATCCAGGCGGTGGATCACTTCGGCTAGCATCTGTTTGCCGGTGCCGGTTTCGCCGTAGATCAACACGGGGGCGTCCGAGACCTGGGCAGCGCGGACTGCCTGGCTGAGCAGTTTGGCCAGCGGTGCGCTGCGACCCACGAACCCAGTGTTCTCGAAGATCTCCCCGCTGCGGAACTTGGACAATTCCGCTTGGCGACGTCGGTAACTCTGTTCGGCTTGGTCGAGACGGTGGGCCAGCGCGTCGCGGTCGATCTCTCCATTGACCACCTCGAGAAAACCGACCACCCCGGCCGTCACCGCCTCGCAACAGTCGGTGATCCCCGCGTTTGGGTCGACCAGGAGAACGACCTGCGTTTCGGGCGAAAGGCGGCGGACCACTCGCACCCAGTCTACCGGCAGCGTTGAATCGGTGTGCAGTCGGCCGTAGGCGTCGCTGCGTCCAAGCAGCGCGGTGGTGAAGAGTGGTTTGGCCCGCAGAACATTGCCGGCCTCAGCAAGGCTGCACGCTTCCCGGACGACATATCCTAGAGCGGTCGCCTGGTGGGCAATTGCGGCCCGAGTGGCCTGATCGGAATGTACGAGGAACAACCGCCTCGTGTGCGCACGAGGTTCCAGCACGACTGTTCTCTCCCGCCCTAGACCGTCCGCAACGTCTGATTGAACTCGCCGCGTGGGGTCTTGGCCTCTGCCTCTCCCTTGCGTGGCACGCGTCCCCTGCAGCTGCCGGAACGGCCAAGGCCGCCTCGACGTTCCACCACAAGAATCAGCGTGCCTCTCCCCCGTGCTTGTCAGCCCCTCCCAGGTGCCGCTAGCACGACAATCCGCGTGTGCATCCCTTTCTGCCCGCCGTCTCCAGCTTGCGAGCCACACACGCGCGGCAAAGCGCTCTGTCCAGAGCCCCGTCCGCTACGCCCCGCATGTCGGTGGCCGAGAATCCTGCCTACGACACGCCCTGCTGCCGCCGTGCCAAACCGATTCACGACTGGTATTGGCCCCTTGCGGCTCGGCAGGTATTATCGGGTTCAGTTTAGCCCGGCCGGTGGGGCAAGTCAACAGGGTGGGAACCAATCTAGTGGGGAATCCTGCATGACCGTACCGACCACCAATCGCGGAGATCGGGCGACGGGCTCGTTCGAGAGAGGGTCCGAGAATGACATCCTTGAAGGGGAAAGGAGGCTTGCCTGGCGGTCGATCAGGCGTAAGCGGCCAGGGTTACGCCGATGGCGAATCGCACGGGTTACCGGGAGGGAGGCCAGTTGATCGAGGGGTTTCCATTCGACGTCGGCGCCCCCTGGACCACGATGCCGCCCACTCGATACCAGGGCAGCAAGAGGCGGCTGGCGGCGTGGATTATGGACTGCCTCGCGGACTACGACTTTCGCACCGTCCTCGACGCCTTCGCCGGGACGGGATCGGTGGCCTACGCATTCAAACACGCAGGCAAGGCAGTCACCTGCAACGATCTGCTCGCCTTCAACCACCAGATCGGCTTGGCCCTGGTGGAGAACAAGGCGGAGCAACTGCCCCACGATCAACTTGAAACCCTGCTCGCTCCGGGCGACGGCCGTGTCTACGACGACTTCATCGCTCGCACCTTCGAGGGGATCTACTTCACGGCGGCGGAGAACCGCTGGCTGGACGTCGTGGTTCAGAATCTCACAGACGTTCCTTGTCGCCATCGTAGGGCGTTGGGTTTCTTCGCGGTCTATCAAGCCGCCATGGCGAAGCGGCCTTACAACCTGTTCCACCGGCGCAATCTCTATATGCGCACCGCCGACGTCGCCCGAAGTTTCGGGAACAAAGTCACCTGGGACCGCCCTTTCGAAGACCATTTTCGCTGTTTTGCAAATCAGGGCAACCAGGCGGTATTCGATAGCGGCACGGCGTGTGTTTCGACATGCGGTGATGTGCTGGACATCGCGGGCACGTTCGACTTGGTCTACCTCGATCCGCCCTACATGAACAGCAAGGGCGTTGGCGTCGACTACCACCACTTCTATCATTTCCTGGAGGGGCTGACCGCCTACCGCCATTGGGGCGAACGCATCGATCACCGATCGCCCCACCGCCGCCTGCACGCCGTGCCCTCGCCGTGGACCAAGCCCGGCGAGATTCACCGGGCATTCGAGCGTGTGTTCGAGCGTTTTTCCGAGTCCATCGTGGCGGTCTCGTATCGCAGCGATGGCATACCCTCGGTTGAGGAACTGGCTGACATGCTCCACCGCTTCAAGGGACGCGTCACCTGCCACACCTGCCAGCCCTCGCCGTATGCCCTGTCCAAGAACCGGGGAACGCGCGAAGTGCTGCTCATAGGGTCCGACCACCGATCCAACTCGGTCCGATAGTCACGGCACGCCAGACCCGGCCGAGGGTGCGACGGCCGCCGGCGACATGCCCAGGCGATCGAATCATTCAGCGCCTCGAATCGGCCGATATCATAGAGACCAGGGAGGTCCGTAGATTCACCAGCCGGCCTCGTTCTCGGGAGGCGGTCCGCCCATTTGGGGTGGCTGGTTGGCCACGCGGCCACCGAACTGGGAAGTCGTAGGGAAGCATCCCGGTTCGATCCGTCGGAGCGGGGTGCGCAGGTATCAAGTCGACCGCCACCAGCGGGCCGGCTCAGCGGGTAGGAGCATGATCGGCATGAAGGCGCGACGCGGCACACGACCCAAGCCGACCGAGTCGGCGGTACCGGAAGACGAAAAGCCCAAGAGCGGTGGCCCGCGCACGTGGCTGCCGCTTGTGCCGTTGGCCCTGCTGCTCCTGGCCGGGGCGTGGCACTACCTTCAGCCTCAATCGACCGAAGCGGCCGTTCACCAAGCATCGGAGCTGGCCGCCCGCGGCGCTGCGGAGTGGAAAGCCGGCGATCACGCGGCGGCGCTGAACAGCTTTAGCCGGGCGCTGAAGTTGGCTCCGGATCGCCCCGACTACTACCGCGGCCGAGCCCAGGTCTATATCGATTCCGGTGATCCGGACCTCGCCTTGGCCGACCTGGATCGAGCGATGGAGGAATCTGATCCATCCCCGTCGCTGATAGCCATCCGGGGGGACGCGCTGCGTGTGAGTCAGCGGTGGGACGCCGCGGCCGTCGCGTATCAGCAAGCGATCGAGAAAGGGGAAACCTCGCCGAAGGTCTACCTGGGCTACGGCGCGGTCTTAGGCAAGCTCGGACGGTTCACCGATGCTATCGCCGTCATCAACGATGCCATCGGCCTCACAGATCAGGACGCCGACCTGTTCGCGGCTCGGGGTGTGGCTCATCGCGGGGCCGGTGACCTGTCCGAGGCTCTTGAGGATTTCTCACTGGCGATTCAGTTGCGACCTGGCGCGACGCTATTCCTACAACAACGCCCCCAGGTGCTGGCTGAGTCGGGTGATCCGGAAGCCGCGGTTCGTGAGCTGACCAC
>JADFPW010000083.1 GCA_022562105.1 Planctomycetota bacterium | reverse complement strand
CCTGAACGTCGAGTACCTCATCACCATCGGCGGAGATGACACCTCGCTTAGCGCCCGATTTATCGCCGAAGCGGCCGCCGACGTGATGCGCGTCGTGCATGTGCCCAAGACCATCGATAACGACCTCCCCCTTCCTCACGACATTCCGACGTTCGGCTTCTCCAGTGCTCGATACCATGGCACTAAGATCATCAAGAACCTGATGCAGGATTCCAAGTCCACGGGGCGTTGGTATCTGGTCACCTGCATGGGGCGCAGCGCCGGATGGCTGGCCCTGGCCATCGGGCAGGCCGCCGGGGCGACGTTGACCCTGATTCCCGAGGAGTTCGGCGAGCAAATCACCGTGGAGAGCATCGCCAACGTCATCGATGGAGCCATGCTCAAACGACGGGTGATGGGTCGACCCGACGGAGTGGCCGTAGTCGCTGAGGGGTTGACCTATCGACTCGGTGATCGCACCGAACTACAGCGACTGCTGGGCCGCGAGATTCCCGTCGATGCGGCCGGTCATCTAAGATTGGCCGAGGTGCCCCTGGGGGATCTGCTACGCACCGAGCTTCAGAATCGATTCGAGGCCCGCGGCAAGAAGCTGACCATCATCAATCACACGTTGGGCTACGAGCTTCGATCGGTCGATCCGACGCCGGCGGACATGTCCTATTGCCGAAGTCTGGGCCATGGCAGCATACGCCTGCTGCTCGATGACCGTCACGTGTCTTCGGGAGTCATGGTGACGCTGGTCAACGGCAATCTGGTTCCGATGGACTTTCGCGACCTGATCGATCCGCAAACTCAGCGCACCCGCATCCGCCACGTCAATGTCAAGTCGGACAACTACCGCACCGCACGGGCCTACATGATTCGCCTGGAACGCGGCGACTTGAACGATCGGGATACGCTGGCCAAGCTGGCCGCCGAAGCAAACCTGTCGCCGGAGGAGTTCCGGCGTATATACCAACAAGCAGCCACGCGCATGATCGACGGCCTGCCGGCTGAATCGACCCCCACAGACTCAATAGCATAATCTTGCCCCCCCCCGGGAGCGGGCGACACTCCGGCTCATCGCTTGGCGACACAATCCACTGGTGATCTTGCGTTTGACACCTGGCTCGACAGCCTAGTTGTTCCCTGCGTTGAGCGGGCGACGTTCCGGTGTCCCGTTCGGTTGCACAATTATCAATGGTCGGCGGCGGATGCAATGAGCGGGAGTTTCGGCTTGGACGCTTTGGATGCGGAGGTTCCGGATGCGGGCTCCGTGGAAGCCGGCTCATTCGGTAGACGGTTGAGGGTCTGACGGTCCTGTCGCCACCAGTGGTCCAGGACGGTTTCCACGTCACACGGCGGGGCGGCGGAAGACCAGAGCTGGAAGAAATCGACATCCGCGCTACGCGGCTGTCGGTCGGGCAGCTCGATCAACGTTCTCATGGGCATGAGCACGCTGTCCCCAATGACGAAACCCTCGCCCGGGCGCATGATGGGTAACATGTCGATCAATGACGTAAAGTGATCGCTGACCACGCGAGCGACGTAGTTCTGATCTTCGGGGTTGTTGAGCCTCATGACCACCAAGTTGGCGCACTGGGCCAACACGGTTTCGGAAAGCTCCGACGGGCGCTGGGAGATGATCATGCTGGTGACGCCGTACTTGCGACCCTCCTTGGCGACGCGCTCGACGGCTCGCCGGGCAAAGTCGTGCTCGGTCTTCTGCCGCGGGATATAGTTGTGGGCCTCTTCGTAAACCAGCAGAAGCGGATGACGCTCGTGGGAAGGCGTCCAGAAGTTGACGTCAAACAACAGCCGGGTGATGACGGCCACGGTGATGTCCACGATGTCGTGCGGGATTCCGGATAGATCGATGATGACCAGGTTATGTTTCGGTTCGGCCCGGCCGGTGAGCAAGCGGATCAGGTGGGCCATCACCGCCGACATTTGCCCAGCCGTGTTCTTGGCGGCCAACTGCTTCTGGAACGGCTGGGAATGGGCGGCGTGCTCCACCGGTCTAAACAGGAACTCGTAGCGCGGATCCAACATGTAGGTATTGAGCCGATCGATGAGCCCGACGAGTTTGCCGAAGTAGACCCGGTGTGTCGTTTCCCCCTCGGGATTGCCCTTGTTGAACTGGCAGCGTTGCCTTCGCATCAAGGCCTGCTGTTCCGCCGGCGGCATGGAGCGAAGGGCCAACCGACTGAAGGCCAGGTGCTCGCTGTTGAGCACGTATCTCGCCTCGTTGAGGTTTTCCGCGTAGGTTCGCAGGTGCTCCAGGTTGAAGTAGATCGGGGTATCGATGGTCAAATGCTGTGACAGGCCCAGTTCCTCGGCGGCGTCCTGCTTGAACTCGAGTAGTGCGCTGCGCAGGAACGAGATCTGGCTGTTGACGTGCAGTGGATTGGAGCGGTCCACGAGAATCGTCTCCAACTCCTCATAGCGCAGCAGCCAATAGGGCAGCACCAGATCGTCCGAACCGAGGTAAAGCACGTTGTCGTCCATTTGCCCGGCGTCGTCGCTGAACGCGGCTCGATACTCGCCGTGCATGTCGAACAACACCACCTGCGATTGCGGCAGGCGGACCACTTCCTGCATGATTTTCGCAGTGGTGCAGCTCTTGCCCGATCCGCTGTTTCCCAGAATGGCCACGTTCTTGTTGAAGAACTCGCTGCCCAGCACTTTGACTTCGAACTCGGTGTTCATGGCGAATCGGCCGAGAGTGAAGCTCTTGGCTTGTGCGTTGCCGGCCAATAGCTGATCGAAACTGCCGAAGATGGTTTCGAAGTCATCGTGGATGGCGACCCACACATCGTCACCCACGATGGGAGACTCATTGACCCCGCGACGGAATTTGTCGCCTCGGATCTCGCCCAGCAGTTGCACTTCCATGATGATTTGCGGCTCGATGTCGACGACGGTCACTTCCTGCCGCCCGCATGCGGTGACGAATCCGACCAGCGTGACGTTGTCGGCCGGTAGGGTGACGTAGGAGCCCAACTGGCCGACGCGATAGCCACGCCCTTCGTGTTCCAGGTCCAGGTCCGGCACGGTGAGCATGATCTCGACTCGGCCGCTTCGAACACGAATGACGTTGCCAATCTTGAGCGGATTCATGATCGTCTCCAGGTACTCGAATTATCGGTCCGCCTGGCCTGGCGAGGTGGCCCGCAGGCGTTGTGTCGTCCCCTAGGCATCGGCACTACCGAAGCGGGTATCCATTGCCTCGGGGAACTCGAACCAGATGTACGATTCCGGTTGATTCGGTGGGCAAGGGGAGTGTGGTGAATCCGTCGCACGGGGCTGATCTCGGTGGGGCCCTGATCCCACCGACTACTATGGTGCTGCAGAACTAGCGCTGTTCTTGTTAACCGAGCCGCGACCGTAAGGGAGCGGTTTTATTGGCTCCCTCCCTCACGGTCGGGGCTCGGATAAGATGCTGTCACCATGAATCACCATACTAGACGGCGGCGGAAAGAGCTTGTTCGCGGACCACACGCAGCTCGGATCGCCCTAGAAGCCACTGGTTGAGTTGCTCGGCGCCGATGGGGATGTTTCCCAGGCGGGAGATTTCGAGATCGGCCATGGCGCTTCCCAGGTAGGCGGCCTGCATGGGGGTCGCGTGGGCGGCCAGGGCTAGGGTGGCAGCGGCCAGCATGGCGTCTCCGCAGCCCAGGCGATCGACGACCTGATTGCCCAGGGCGGGCAGATGTTCGCTGAGCAACCGTCCTTCCCATTCGGATGATGACGGATCGTCACCTGGGCGGTCGAAAGCCACCATCCCGCGCTTGTCGAGCGTGACGAACAGGTGCTTGGCCTGGGTGCGGGCCATCAGAGTCCAGGCCACCGACGATAGACCCCGCTCGAAATCGTGCAGGGTGTGGCGCAGCTCACGCTCGGTAGGACACAGCAGATCGGCGTGGGCGAAGTTCAGCAGATTTCCCTGCGTGCCGCTGACGTCGGCGGTAATGATGTCAACGGTCCGGCGAAGGTGCCCAAGGACGCGCTCGAGAAGCGATGCGGTGATCGTGCCATACCCGAAGTCGCAGAAGATCACCGCGGCGGCATCGGCGGCGCGTTCCAGGATGGCCCCCGCGATCTGCTGCTCGGCGACCGAGTCGAGCGGCTCTTGTCGGCCGGTATCCACTTTCAGTAGTTTGGCATCGTCCACCAGGTAGCGCACCTTCTCCACCAGCGTCTCACGCGTGCGTACCGTGTGGGTCATGACGCCCTCCTGACGGAGGCTGGCTTCAACCTGTCTCGAGGTGTCGTCGCTGCCGACCGTCGAGATCAGGGTCGGCTCGGCGCCCAAGGCAGCCAGATGTCTAGCTACGATCGCGGCGCCGGCAACGT
Organism: Planctomycetota bacterium; assembly: GCA_022562105.1. Lineage (GTDB taxonomy): Bacteria > Planctomycetota > Phycisphaerae > UBA1845 > UBA1845 > JADFPW01. Next base: position 8,988 of record JADFPW010000083.1, on the reverse strand, counting down.
AGTGTCGTTCCTCCATCGCCGTGACGGACATGACCGGCGCTTCCGAAGCGATGTCGCGGGCGTCACAGAATACGTAGCGATCCAGGATGATGTCGCCGACGACCAGGACCCGCAGGCCGGCAAAACCGGCGACCAGGGAGCGAAGCATGGAGCGATCAATCTCGTGTCGCCGACAAAGCAAAGCCAACTGTTGGTCTTCGATCGTCCGATTGCGCGGCAGGGCATCAATCAGCCGTGACGAGCTGAAAACCGCCTCCCCGCTCGAAAAAATCACTCGTCCCCCGTTGGACTCCACGATGGTCCGTTCGCGTTGAAAGGCGGGATCGATGGAGTTTTCATACTCCTTGCCCTTGACGTATACGTCCGGTCGCGTGCGGGTCAGCAGCGACTCGGCCGTCGGATGCGGATCGATATGAACGAAGTCGACGAACTCCAGGGCGGCGAGGTTCTCGGCTCGTAGTTCTTGGGGGATGTAGGGTCGCTGTGCGCCCTTGTCGATGTTCGAGTCGCCGGTCAGCGAGACCACGAGAATGTCGCCCTGACGTCGGGCGAACTCGAGGTATCGTATGTGCCCCGGATGGACGATGTCGAAGCAACCGTGACATTGCACGACGGTTTTTTGAGCATCGCGTGCCCTGGCCAACTGATCGACGAGATCATCGAGGGCCAGAATCTTGCGGCAAAAGTGCGGAATCGAAAGTCGTGCCATGGGATCACCGGATACGCACGTTCATGCGGCCGTTGCAGCGCCGGATTGTGGCAACGTCGCCTATCCGAGCCGCGACCGTGAGGGAGCGGAAGCCGAGTTGCCCGTGTGGCGCACCTACGCCCACCGTTGTCTAACCCGCACTGTTGTCCGTGTCGGTTGGATCTCCGGGCTCCAGCACGGCAAAGGCCCCGTCGACCAGGCCGTTCAGCAGGGCGGTCACTCCGGTTTGCAGTTGGCCGCCGGCCGCCGCCCGGAACTCGGCGCTCAGGTCGCTGACGCCGCACCCACCACCGCAGGCAAGGGCGAAGACAGCGGCGAGCGTCGCTCCGCACTTGGTTGATCGATGTTCCATCCTACGCACTCCTTTCGAGGACGACGTTTCGTTTGTGAGCCCGACGCTCCAGTGTGGGACCGACGTTCGAGTCGGTCAGTGTTGTCGTGTGGTATCGGTCCGATCGAGTCCGCCGGCCCACCCGAATTGGAGCGGAGGATTGCGTTCGAGTGCCGGGGGCAATGGGGTGGTGATTGGGACTCGGTCGTTCCGTAGTTTTGAGTCACACTCGGCGTGTATGGCGCGCTACTAGCCGGTCCAGCGCAGGTTCTGCGCCTAGCAGCCTGCTGAAAAGGTAGCCGCCGGCGCCTCGCCGGCTGTGGCAACGCCGGTGGGCAACCCAGGGCGAAAGTGTGCGACATGTGAATCGGTGGTGGGCGCGTTTTTCAACGGCCTGTTAGCGAGGGGTCACCCGTAGCGTCGCCGTCCGACTCGCGAATCAGGAGCGTGCGCTATCCACCGAGATAGTCCTGAGGCCGGCGAAGCACGATGTCCCGGCGTTTCTCCAGCTTCTCCAGAAACCAGTACTTGTGCCACGAGCCGAAGGTGATCAGGAATCGCTGGCCGGCACCTTGGTGCGTGTCGAGAGCGGCCTCGATCAGGGCGTAGTGGGCGGCGTTGATGTGGTCCCAGCCGCCGGCGCCCAGATCGTCGTTGAACAGACGGTTGTAGGGTTCCAGGCCACGCTTGACAATCTCGTCATACGCGTCGGTATGAATGCCCAGCGGGTCAGCGCCGAGGCCGCGATCCTCGATCTCTTGTTCAGCGGCCTGCTCCGCCCGATCCACTTCCTGGGATGCTTCCGGTCGGGTGGTTTCCCAGAGCTCGAGCTTCGCGCGGCGATCGTCGGACATTTCCTGGGTCCATCCGGCGCAGGGGACGATCACGAAGTCCATCTCCTCGATCAGTGGGAAGATGGCTTGGACATACTCTGGAAAACGTCGCACGCGCGATTCGGTCACCGCGCCGGTTTGGCGAAACTCGGTCAGTGCAGCCTTCAAGCGGTCCGGGGGAATCTCACACAGAATAAAGTTGGGCTTGATAGCCCGGACGTAGCGTTTTACCGTATCGATGCCGTACCGCTCACTTGTCTGGTGTCCACCATGGATCATGCCCATCACCACGACTTCCCTCTGGGGTGGACCCGCGCAGCCCAGGCACCACGAAGCGAATGCCGCGCCAACGCACAGGGCAAGCCACCTGGGGACGGCCGTTGATCCGCCCTTTTCACGAGAGCCTATACCAATACCTGCCGGGCGAGGATTGGGCTTTTGAGTACGACTCGTTTTGCCCGACGTTTCCAGAGTGCGCAGCACCGCGCCAACTGAAGTTCGCGCCTCGTTGGCGGTTTTGGGATAGGTTCTAATCTCTGACATTCGTCAATCCCTCTCATCTCAATGCCGATCAACGATACCACCAAACCCAGCAGCGACCATCGGCGGGCAACGGAACATTCATCGCCGGGCCCGGGCACTGCTCAAGAGCAGTGGCACCCCTGTAGGAGCGCTGGCGCCTGGGTGAAGGCAGGTCGTTGACTTGCCCTACCCGGCTCGACCAGCGAGCAACCGGGCGATGGGTGGGCTCGATTCACACTCATGGATCGGACGCTCGCCCACGTGCCGGAACGGGTCGCGACTTGACCTTGGTGTGTAGTTGTCGAACCTGAAAATCGTCGAAGCTGGTCACCGCGTCGGCCTTGGTCCACAGGCCGACCATTCCCAACGCGGAGAAGGTGTCATTCTCGGTTTCCAGCATCTTCTTGCCGTCCAGGTAGCAGGTGATGCGATCGGCGGTCATGGTGACCCGCACGGTATACCATTGGTTCGGTCGGGTCTTCACCTTGCTGCTCTTTAGCTGCGTGCGCCGACCCTCCTCGACCACGTACAGGCGGTAGTTGCCTTCCAGGGGATTGAACCGGCAGATGTAGTAATTGTTCTCATCGGTGCAGCGCCAGATTGGACCGCCGCCTTGATCCTCCTCACCGTCGACGGCCCGGACTTTGACAGTCAGATCCAGGTCTTTGAAGGAGGTGTGCTCGGCCACTGCCAAATTGAACGTGGAGCCATGGTTGCGTGTCCGGGTCAATGCCAGGATCTTGTTTTTGCCGGGGGCGTGCGGATCGACCATCACTTGCCACGTGGCCGAGGCCTTGCTGGGGTTGGTTTGCCGGACGCTCCAGCCGGTCGGCATCTTGCCCGCCTGGTCTTGGTCGAAGTTCCAGGCGGCCTGGTCGCCGTCGTCCCCCAGGGCCGGCAGAGCCAGAACGGTCAAGCCAATCCCGTAGGTGACGAATTCTGTCATTTTCATAGCACGAAACCTCGGGTTGGCGATTCACCGAATACTTCTTGCGAGCACACCGTGGCTGAGGATTGTTTGGCGACGATCGATCAGCGAGGCACGAACCGCAGGTGCAACCGTGTCGATACCGAGTGGCGCCAATACAGTTCATCATCCAGCACGGCGATGGCGCATAGGTTGAGTTCCTGGACGTCGATGACGGCGTCGTCGGGATGCCCAGTGTCGAGTTTTCTGGTCATCTCCAACGTCCAGCCACGACCGTCGTGCAGGCCCTGCCCACGAATGTCCGCTTGGCTGCCACTGGGTTCCTGAGGCCCAAAGGAGGCCACCACGTTGCCAACGCGGTGGGTTGGCGCGGGCGTCACCGTGTACGAGGCTCGGCCCGCATCCATGGGGCGTTGGATGTACACCGTGCCATGTCCGCCGAGTCGGTATTCCTTGGCCCCAGCCGCGGCGGATTGGCTGATAACGTGCCGCTTGTCGTCCACCCAGCCGCCGAGGTTGCTACGTCCGGCCTTCCAGTGCCACACGTCGGCCACGTAGGCGTGATCGACGGTCAGCATGTTGAGGTCGAAGTCGCCTTGGATGGGAAACTCCAAGGCGAATTGATCGTCGGGCTTGGTGGGTCGGTCGTATCGATGGGTCTGGGGATTCCAGACGTAGGGATCGCGCATCCCGCTGGCGGTAGCGTCAGGCCATTGGGCCAAGACGTAGAGCGAATCGTCGGTGTACAGGGCGCGGAGCACGACCGGCCTAGGGTGGCCGCCACCCATGGCCTCTCGAACGTTCACGGTGAGCGGTTTGGCTGTGCTCCATACCTGGTCGATACGGCCATCGACCGCAGGTGGCGTCGATGTGTAGCTCGCCTCCCAAACCAGGGGTAGGTGATCGGGCATCGTGAAAAGGTTGGTTTCAGGCGCAAAGGTGGCCGTAAGAGAGACGCAGCCTGCCAGGCTGAACAAGCCCAGTAGCGGTAACCGGACTAGGCGCGACGCTTGCGGTGGCTTCAGCGTGGTCAGTCCTGTTCCGATGTTTCCCATCTATCCAATCTCAAGCCGCGACCGTGCCCCGATGACCCACTCGATTGAAGCGAGAACCCTCGCGTGTGCCACTGCTCTAGAGCAGTGCAAGAGGGATCGGGCGCTGCTGCCCGCTCCAAGGTGCCAATCTTGCTGCAGCCGCCTACGGGACGGGGTTGCTTGCGCTCTCCGCGCAGCATCAACCTCCGCCCTCCCGCTCACCAATCGCCTGGCTTCGTTCGGTCGACGTGGCAGGTCAGACTGATCGCCCGGTCTACGCTCCGCCGGCATCCGGTGTGGATGTTTCGGCTTCTGCTTCCGGCTCGGGCTTCTTGGGGAGCTTCTTGGCTTGCAATTCCTTGCGGGCCTTGTCCGCCTTGTCCCACAGGGTCCAGGCCTCCTTGCGGTCGCCCTTCTTCCAGGCGATGGCGGCGTTGATTTTCTGTCGTCGAATAGCTTTGTTGGGTCGCGGCATTCAATTCGCTCCGGGTTGCTGTTCTATCCGTCAATGGTGTCCATACCGGCCTCTACTGGCCGAACTGGGTATGCTATCACTAGGTTCCGAAGCTGCCAAGCCTAGCCCACCGAATCCGTCCCACCCATCGCTACGGCCCTGCTAGGTCGGTCCGTCCGATTCAGGAGCCAGGGCCTGGATTGCCCGGTAGATGCGATCCGTGGCCTGGCGGAGAACCTGCCGATCACCCGAATAGTCCGCCAGGTCGCTCAGGTCCACCGGTGGGCCGAATCGAATCCGGGCTCGGTGTCGAGTGAAGAATCCCCGGATCAAGTCGTGAGAGTAGCGTGTTCCGCTGATATAGGCGGGGATCACCGGCGTTGCGGTCCGCAGGGCCAGCAGGGCAGCCCCATCCTTCGGCGAGGACGCCTGATCCGGATCCACAATTCCACCCTCCATGAAGATCGCCAGGGCCCCGCCCGCCCGAAGGTGCCGCAAGGCCGCCTTGGTCGATGAGATGTCCCGCCCTGTGCGGTTGACCGGAATGCAATCGATGAGCCGAATGAAGAATCGGGCGATGGGAATGTTGGCATACTCGCGGGCGATCATGAAGGTCAACGGCCGATACAAGCATGCTGCCAACAGGAAGAGCGGATCGGGCGACGCGTGGTGGTTAGACACGACGATCACCGCCCCGCTACGCGGCACGTAGTTTCGCCCGATCTGCTTGAATCGATAGACGATGCGCACCAGGAATTCGTTGAGGTTCAAACAGGCCTGCAAGACCGGCGGGATGCGGCTGGCCCGGATACGAATGGCCAAGGACATCGTGGTCGCCACCGAGAGTATCACCACCACGCCCAACAGGATGTACCCGACCCACGCATCCAGGTTTTCCCAGCGCGGAATGCCGATCAAGCCGGTGGCCAGCAGCAGTCCGCCTATGCTGCACACATCCTTGACGCCCATCACCCGGCCGCGATAACGATCGGGTACGATCCGTTGCAGGAGCGAGTCGAAGCTGGCCATCACCGATACAGCGAACATCCCGGAGCCCATGATCGCTACGGCGCCCAGGCGACCCGCCCATTGGGGAGCCATCGGGAGGAACACACTCAGGGCCAGCAGCGTGATGCTCGCCGTGATGCCCATGAGGCCCCAGGTGATGGCGATCTCGCTGCGCAATGCGCTGCCAAACAGGGCCAACAGCGTGGCCCCGACCACGAAGCCGACGCCCAGATACATCTGGTAGCTCCCCAGCGTGACGTAGTCGCCTCCATAGACATCCTTGACGATAGCTGGTATCGAGCTGCGCACGACCGCTCCGCATCCCCACACCACGGTCGCCACCAGTATCAACTGAATCACACGACGGTGCGATCCGACGTATGCGAACCCCTGCCCGAGCGTACTCCAGACGCCGATCTCCCGGCGGGGTCGAGGTTGTCGAGGGGCGGCGATGAATAGCAGAAATGCCGCGCTGGCGACAAAGGTCAGAGCGTCAAGCCGAAATGCCACGCCTGGCTTGTAGTGCTGAGCGAGATACCCACCGCCAAGTGCGGCGACCATAGCGGCGATTATGCCCAACCCGGCGATCATTGCGTTGGCCCGAACCAGTTGGGTCGGTCGAACCAGCGTCGGAAGCAACGCCAACCGGGCCGGCGAAAACAACGCGGCGAACGCACCGACGATCAATAGAGGGAAGAACGCTCCCCAGCTCCCCCAGGGTGAGGTCCAGGCGATCAGAACGGGAAACCCGAACATGACGGCGCAGCGAACCGCGTCAGCCAGCACCATCAACCCGCGTCGTGGAAACCGATCGGCCAGCAGACCGGTGAACGGTCCCAGCACGAAGAACGGGACAAAAAAAAGGAATGAGATTCGTGCATGCAACGGCAGGACATCGACGCCGGGTTCCAACGCCCCTTGCGTTGCCAAGAGGGCGATCTCGGAAAGATGGTCGCCCAGGGCGCTGACCGCGTAGGCACACCACAGGAGCATGAAGTTGCGGTTGCCCAATAGACCGGAGGGTTCCTGCCTCACGACGAGCTATCGTATGCGGTTATCGGCACGCGGCAACCGCCGCACCAAGAACGAGCGTAGTGTTTCATAAGTAGCGTTGTTCTTGTTAACCGAGCCGTCCGCCGACGGCGAATAAGGGAGCGGTTTTTCTGTTCCCCTCTCTCACGGTCGGGGCTCGGATAAGATGCCATCAGCGTGCCTCACTACACTAGCGCCTCGATTTGTCAGGGCCCGATGACCAGGCGCTGGAGCCCAGCAAAGTCGGAGTGATCCACGTCGAGGTCGGCATCGAAATCGAAGACGGCCCCGTTGGGGGGGGGTGCTCAGCCGCGACGGGGCCATCGAGTCCACTGCCTGAGAAAGTGCGCAACGTATTGCCCGACGTGTCGAAGACGTGGATCGCGTCGCTGTTCTGGCCGGCGACGTACAATTCTTGTCGATCGGATCGCACGACAATTCCGCGAGGTCCGTCCAGGTCCGGGCTGGCGAAGTCGCGGACGAACGAGCCATCGGATGCGTAGAGGCATACCCGGTCGTTGGAGTAGCTGCTGACGTAGAAGCTTCCGGAGTCCAGGGCTGGAAGCGGCCAATCGCCGTCTGCTGGCGGTGTTGAACCCATAATCACTAGGCCCGTCACCGCCGCCAAAGCTCGTTGGCTCTGCCAGGCTGATCTGGCGCTGTTGAGTCCGCTCATGTGCAGTCCTCGAAATGTGATGCCGCTCTTTCTCGGCGCTACTCGGCTCCTCGTACACCAGGCGACGAATCCCCCCACCTTTCCGTCGGGGCCCTGCCTCGCACCAGATTCGCCAGGGCAAACCGCAGCACCTGGACCCAGCGGTTGATTCTACACGCCGGTCGCTGGGCATTGCCAGAATCTGCAAAACGCTGCGGTGTGGCCGGAAACCTGCGCTCCGGAAGCGGCGCCCAGCGAGGCGCGGGTCGCTACTTCCTCACCAACCGCTTGTTGATTCAACCGACAGGTAGGTCCGATAGGGCGCCCAGATGCCGGCCCGAAGCGCCCGGAATTAGAACAGGCCCGACGGCATGATGGGCACATTTCCATGCCCGCCTCGTTGTGCGACGCTGGGAGGCTTGCTACACTGTTGCTACAGCTGGGGGTGTGGTGGATCGGTCTATTCTGTTTTCAACATTGCGAAGGAGTGTAGGATGAGAAACACGCTTGTGCCAATCCCTATCTTGTTGGCATTGTCGGGTGGGGTCGTTTTCGGCGCTTCCCAGGGCCATGACCGCCTTCCAGCGGCCACGCAAGGACTAATCGATGAGTACCCCGGACTGCGCGCGGAGCACGTCGGCTCCAATGTTCAGGCTATCTACGGCGTACCGATGACGCTGGCAGGTACGCCGGAACGGGCGGCTCAGTGGTGGATGGAAGATCATTCGCTCGCCCTGGGAGTCGGCGATGTGGATCTGCGTTTGCTACGTAGCAACGCGGTGGGCACGACACAGCGGTTCACCGTGTTCATCTACCAGCAGTTCATCGACGATCTACCCGTTGAGCTGGCTGCGGTTCGTCTCCTGGTGCTCAATGGGGTTCCGAATCAGGTCGTTTACGTGGGAGCTCGGCTAGCCCAGAGGCCTGAGGGTGGTTACGCGGCGGACAGCGTCGATGGGGCATCAGCTTTGGCGTCGGTGCAGACCACGCCCGAGTACGCCCACCTGAGTGTGTGGAGCGATCCGGAGCTGGTGGTGTACTTCGGTGAGGGTCTTGGCGAGATCGAGCGATCGGTTCGGGCCTGGAAGTTTCTGGGCACGCACCCGATTCGCAGTGAATACGAGAGCTATACGTTCTTCGTGAACGCCGCCGACAGTGAGCTGGTCTTCGCCCGGGACGAGGTCCACAACACCGATGTGGAGGGTCACGTGGATGGCATGGCCACACCGGGCGTGTTCCCGGACACGGGTAGCAATCCCGCCGTCCAAACAAGCATGGAGAGCGTGCACGTCGAGATCCTGGGTGGCAATGATACGTTCAGCGACGAGAGCGGCGACTTCGTGATCGCCAATGAGGGTAATGCGAATGTCACGGTGAGGGCCGAGACCGTTGGCGTCTGGACGCAAGTCATTAACGACCAGGGCTCGGAACTCAGTGCCAGCGATTCCGTGACCCCGCCGGGACCGGCGGAGCTGCTGCTCA
>JADFPW010000082.1 GCA_022562105.1 Planctomycetota bacterium | reverse complement strand
AGCCGACTGCGTGGATGCCCGCGCCGACAGTGGAGAAAGCCACGATGTTGTTCAGGAGGACGGGGCTGAGCCCGGCGAGCACACCGCCGCCGTCGCCCAAGGAGGAGTTGAACACGATGGTGTTGTTGCGGATCGTGCTGTTGAGCAACGCACCTAGCCCGCCGCCTCCCGTGGTCGCTGAGTTGAAGGCGATGTAGTTGTCGATGACCACCGAATCGCCCTTGCCGCTGACACCTCCTCCAACATCACCAGCCTCATTGAAGGTGATCCGGTTGTTGCGCACCACGGCGCTGTCGGTGGCTCTCACTCCGCCGCCGTCATCATCGGCGGCGTTGCCGGTGATCACGTTGTAGCTGACCACAGCCGTGCCCGTGGCATGCACTCCACCGCCCTGGGTGCCCGTGTTGACCCCGCCGGTGATGGTGAAGCCGCTGATTTCGCCTGCTGAGAGAACCACCACCGTATCCAGCCCGCCGCCGTCGATAATCGTCGCTGCCACCACATCCGCGTCGAGGCGATCGGTGCTGCGGACGGTGATGTTCTTGTCCAGGAAGTCCAGATTTTCGACGTAGGTTCCAGGATCAACCTCGACCTCGTCACCATCGACCGCCCCATCGATGGCCGATTGAATGTCCGGGTAGCCGATGCCCTGGGTGAGGTTGTGGACCACCAGCGTCTCACACTCGTCCAGGATGCCGTTCTCGTTGAGATCCTCGCTGGTTCCCCCGGCGATGTCGCATTCATCGGGCACATCGTTCACGTTGCAGTCCTCGCTGGCGCCGTCCGCAAGATCACACTCGTCGGGGAAGCCGTTGTCGTTGCAGTCCGGGGAGAACGATTCCACCGTAGCCTGGTAAGACACAGCCGCGGAAATGAACTCCTCGGCGCAGAGGCCCGCGGTGACGTCGCTGCTGGCTACCATGGTGATGACCGCGTTGCCTCCGTCGACCGCGTCGTTGTAGACGGCGGCAGTGACGATCAGCGTATCGACGTCCGGATCGGCCGGGCATTGGTGGCCGTCCAATTCGAACACCGTTCCCACCGCGACGCCGTTGATGTCGATGTCCACGAACTCAGTGCTGACGTCCAGGTCGCCGATGGCCGAGAAGGTCAATTCGACTTCGCTCAGGGCTACCGGCGGTGAGAGCACGGTGAAGCTCTGCGGAAACCCATCGCCTATCGGGGTCAACTCGTCCGAGATCGATGAGTAGAAGGTGGTCACGTCGCACTCGTCGGGAAGGTCGTTTTCGTTGCAGTCCGCGCTGGTTCCCTCAGCCAGGTCGCATTGGTCCAGGAGGGCGTTTCCATTGCAATCGCTGCCCATCCCGCCGGCCAGATCGCATTCGTCCAGAACCCCGTTGGCATCGCAGTCGGACCCGTTCCCGTCGGCGATTTCCGAGTCGTCGTCGATCAGGTTGGTGTTGCAGTCTCGGGCTTCGTCGGCTCCGATGTCCACCCGTTCGACATAGACACGCGTCTGGGCATCGATGTCCAGTTCATTCTCCACGATGACCAGGTCCGGATCACCGGCATCAATGCAGGGTGAAATAAGCGACAGATGCACGCCGTCGTCATCGAGCAGCGGATCGACGTTCAAATCGTTGGGCCCGACCGCCGCGTCGCCGGAATAGTCGCCATCCAGGTTGCCGAAGACGCAGTTGTAGTCAGCGGTCACATTGGAGCCGGCGACGATGCCCGTGCCGTCCGTGGAGAAGGCCACGATGTTGTTGACCAAGATCGAAGTTTCGCCGGCGATCAATCCGCCGGCATCGCCTGGGGAGGAGTTGAACACGATGGTGTTGTTGCGGATCACGCAGTCGTCCAGAGCGCCCACGCCGCCGCCATTGTTGGTCGCTTCATTGAAGGCGATGTAGTTGTCAATGACCAGCGAATCGCCTCTGGCGTTGACCCCTCCTCCAACATCGCCACACTCGTTCGAGCTGATGAAGTTGTTGCGCACCACGGCGCTGTTCCTGCAAGCCACTCCGCCGCCGTCCTGGTCGGCCACGTTGCCTACAATCAGGTTGTGGCTGACCACGGCTGTGCCGGTAGCATGCACTCCGCCGCCGTTGGGCCCGGTCATCGCCCCGTTGGTGATCAGAAAGCCGCTGATCTCGCCGGCCGACAGGGTCACGCACGTATCCAGGCCGCCGCCGTCGATGACCGTGGTGGCCTGTGTGGGTAGGTCGGTCGGATCGATGCTGTGAACGAAGATGTCTTTATCGAGGAAGTCGACGTTCTCCGGGTAGAATCCCGGATCCACCTCGATCTCGTCGCCATCGACGGCGGCATCGATGGCCTCCTGGATGGTGTCATGGTCCGTAGCCTGGGTCAGGTTGTGAACCGACTCGGCGAATACGCCGCCCGCCACGACCAAGATCGGCACGAGCGTGCAGAACGTACGAATCAGGTTTCTGGAAACTGTCATTTCGATTGTCCTCCTTCACGAAAGTCGCTGCGTACACGCTCCAAGCCGGGCGAGCACAAACCCGCATGTCTGGCGGATTGACCACGCAGTCGTCGTTGGCATCCCCTTCGCCGACGCCGAACTCATCGCATCCGATGTCCACGGCGTCGTGCAAGATTCGATCCTGATCGTCGACATGGCATGGCCACCTTTGGTAAGCATGCGTCCCATCCTCAACGTTCAGATGTGGGCCGTCCGGCGCTGGGCCGACGCTCCGGCTAATTGTACCACATTTCAATGACCAGGTGGTAGGCGAGCCTTGTCATCCTGCCTGGCTACTCCTGTCCACTAGTACTCCTGCACGCGGCGCCCGAATCTGACACCTCACGGCCCAGAATCTTCCCGCGGGGGCGGGATTTCCGAGCCAGGCCCCATCCCACCCCTCATACGGCGTCAAAATGCCACTACCCGCCACGCGAAAATGGAGATTTTCTTATAAAGCGGTTGGCGCCTGGGGCGGTGGCGCTGGACGCGGGCGTTGGAGCCTGCTTGAACGGCCCCGCTGGCACTCGAAGCGGGCGGAATGGGCCGCGATCCCATGCCGATCGGGGCGTGCACCCATCGTATTCAGTGAAGGCCGACCCGATTCGGCTATGTCGGACGACTCCGGGCAGAGCCCTCTGACGAGACGGGATCGACGCCCGGCTGATCGGGTAGCAGCCGCACTTCCAGGGGGGTGGCGGTGTCCAAATGAACGTCGCGTTGGGGGAACGCGATCACGATGCCGGCCTCGCGGAAGAGGGCGTCGATGCGGTAGCGGATGTCGCTCTCGATCATTCTGCGATCCATCATCCGTCTCATGCGAATCCAGAAATGAACCTCGAAGTTCAGGGCGTTGTCGCCGAACTCGGTGAACAGAACGATGGGCTTGGGCGTCTTGAGGATCTTGCCGTGTTCGTCGACCACTCGGCGGATGAGTTTGGCGGCCTCGCGGGTCGGCGATCCGTAGGCCAGTCCGATGACCACGTGGGCCCGGTAGCGATCGTCGGACAAGGTCCAGTTGATCACGTTGCGTTCGAGAAAGGTGCTGTTGGGCACGATGATGTCGATGTTCTCGGCGCTGCGGACGTGTGTGCTTCGCGGCCCGATGTGTTGGATCGTTCCCAGGAGCTTGTCGATCTCGATGAGGTCGCCCACTCGGATAGGGCGCTCGACCAGGAGAATCAGTCCGCTGATGAAGTTGTTGATCAGGTTCTGGCTACCGAAACCGACACCGATGGCCAGCGCTCCGCCGACGATGGTGAAAGCGGTGAGAGGCACGTTGACCACGCGCAGCGAGACCAGTCCCAGGGTGAGCACCAACACGTAGAACAGAATCGATTGAATCGCCGCCGCAGCCCCTTCGTCCAACCCCACCCGCGGCAACAGGCGACGCCCCACAAACCTGCTGAAATACCGAGTCACGCTGACGCCCACCACCAGCAGCAGTATCCCGATGACGATCTTGCTCACCGTGATCGGGCGGTCATCGACCGAGGTGAGTTCGTACCGCCAGACCGCCAGAAACGGCCTTGAGAGCGAACTAATCCGATCCGCCAAGCTGATGCCGGCCGTTTCGCCTCCGATTTCTGCCAGCAGCTTGTCCGCCAGTCGGCGGGTGGTTTCGATTCCGGCCACGGAGGATTCGTGCGAGCCGATCAGGGTTTCCACATGGCGAATCTGCTCTCGCAACCAACGCCCCACTTGGGGTCCAGCTTCATTGGCTGATACCAGCTTCTCCTGCAGCGTGACCAGCGATTTCCTCGCTTCCGCAGCTTCGCCGGATTGCAGACGACTCTGTGAATCGAGCTGGGCGCGTGTGTCTCGAGCCTCGGCTTGCCACGCCATCAACTCTTCGTGGTTAGCCTGGGAGTTGAACGTGCGAAACCGACGCGTCCAAAGCTGCTTGAGCAGGATCAACCGTTGGAGCCGAGCCTGGAAAAGCAGCACGTTGAGCTGTTGCGCCTCGCGCCCCAGCCGAGCAGCCTCAACTTCCTCGACCAACACCTGTTCCGTTTCCGGCGCTGCGTCGCGACGTTGCCTCGCGTTGGCCAGCCGCCGGGCAGCCGACTCCAGATCGAGTTTCGCCACCTCCAGCTGGCGCCGATAGTTGAATTCTTCCCTATCTACTTTGGCAAGTTGTTCACGAAGATCGACCTGTGTGAATCGCGCACGATCCTCAATCCAGGCGACTTTCTCGGTCAAGAACGTCAGCCGGAGGCGGTAGAGTGAATCGACGACCTCTTGGCTTCTCTGCTCCAACTCGCCCAGGGCAACGGTTTCCCGTGTCAACTGGCTGTCGAGTTCCGCCAGCCGATGTATGACGGTCAGCTCGGCGACGTCGGTGTCTTCGGCGGCGCTCTCCAGGGCCTCCTTGGCTTGCCGGCGAGCGCGCTCGCGAGCCTCGTACTGCTCGCGGGCACTGGCCAAAGCGTCGGCAGCGGCCTCTCGCGCAGCTTGAAGGTCGGCCCCGCGATCGACGTGGGCGTTCAGCTCGCTACGAACGGATTCCAGCAGCAGGAACGAGTCGGGACGTTCTTCGGGCGGTCCCGTAGCCCGCAACGCGTCGAGGTCGGCTTCCAACTGCACCTGCGAAGTCTGTAACTCCTCCAGGCGTTGCACCTGGGCGTGCTGTTGACCATAGAGAAGGTCGATGGTCTCGAGGAGTTCCACCCTCTTGGTCAGGGGTTCCGGCGGGGTGTCGCCCTCGATGACGGACGCGCTCTCCAGGTTGCGCCTGGCTGCGGCCAGCTCCGTGGCCAGTTCGGCACGCTTTTGGGCGATGCTCTCGGCCAGTAAAGGCGGCCCAGCGGATGCGGATTCCGGCTCCGGAGTGATGATAGCATCCTGGGCCAGCGCCCAACCAGGGAGCCACGACACCGCGAGCGCGACACACCAGAGATGGAATGAATCGCCCCTCGAGATCATTCGTTCGTCTCCGCCAAACGAGGGGTTGGTCGTCCGCCCGCGAGTATCACCTTCCCCCTGCAACGGTACCGCGTTCGCCGACCGCTACAAGAGCGTGGGTCGATGAGAATCGCCGCGGGACTCTTGGCGGAGTCCGGACGGCGATGCCCGCGGTGAGTGGGCGGTTCTCGCCTGAAGGTGCGAGCGAGGTTCCACGTCGAGTCTGGCACGCCATGGGTTATTGGACACTTGCCGGTTCTTAATCCTCGGTGCCGAGACCGCCGATGCAAAGACGGCGGCTCAGGAACCACTGGCTTCGGATTGCGGCATGCTTTCGAGCCTACCAGGAAGGGCAGTGATCATGAATATGGGAAGCGTTGAAAGCCTCTCGAACCTGCAGGCCGCTCAGGTGAAAGCGCAGATAAATGTCGCCGTACTGGCCAAAACCCACGACGCTGCCAAGCTCCAGGGCGAAGCTGCCGTTGAGCTCATCGAAAGCGCTGCCGAAGTCGGCCATGATCCACACGACGGTCACGACGGACACCTGAACGTCACCGCCTAGTGTCCGCGTCAACCATTGTCTTGCGAGTTGCGTCGAGCCTCGGAGGCCTGTGCCACTGCTCTTGAGCAGTGTCGGTCCACACCTCGACGATTAGCACTGCTCAAGAGCAGTGGCACATCAACAAGCGGCCTCGGGTTTGGCTGTCCCTAGGCCACCGGTTCGGCGGTCTGTAGGGCTATCATGCGCTGATAGCGCCCGCTTTGGATCACCAACTCGTCGTGCGTACCCTCCTGGACGATACTACCATTTTCCATGACGTAGATTCGATCGGCCCCGGTGATGGTGCTGAGTCGATGGGCGATGACGAAGCTGGTTCGCCCAGCCATCAATGATCGCAGACTTCCCTGGATGAGCCGCTCGCTCTCGGTGTCCAGATTGCTGGTGGCTTCATCGAGTATCAGAATCCGAGGATCAGCCAGAAACGCCCGGGCGATGGTCAAACGCTGACGCTGTCCACCGCTGAGCTTGACGCCGCGCTCGCCGATCAGGGAATCGTACCCGTGCTCGGTATCGAGAATGAAGCCGTGGGCGTTGGCCAGTCGAGCCGCTTCGACGATCTCGTCGGACGATGCACCACGACGCCCGTAGGCGATGTTCTCGCGAATGGTGCCGTCGAACAGAAACGTGTCCTGCTCGACAATGCCGAGCAAGCGGCGGTAGCTCTCAGCATCGATGTCGCGCAGATCCGTCCCGTCCAATTCCACGTGACCGACCTGCGGGTCGTAGAAGCGGGCGATTAGATTGCACAGCGTCGTCTTTCCAGATCCGCTCGGGCCGACCAGGGCGACCATCTGCCCGGCTTCCACGTCCAGGTTGACACCGCGCAGCACGGATGTCTTGGTCCCTGGATAGGCAAAACCGACATTGCGAAACGTGATCCGACCTACGACCCTACGTTTGTCTACCTGAATCACGCCAACACGACCGGGCATCTCCAGTGGCTCAGCCAGCAGATCCAGAATCCGATCGAGACCCGAGAAGTTGTTTTGCAGGGTGGTGGCGCTCTGGGCCAATGTCGCAATCGGGCCGAGAAGAGCCATCAGGTAGGCGAGGAACACGACCAGGTCGCCGACGGTCAACGCCTGACCGGCGGTGATCAGTCCGGCTTCGAGACGCTGGGCATCGGCCAGCACCCGGGAACCCCCATACCAGACGAGCACCGCGGTCGCCAGCGGAATGAGCAGCGCCCACACGGCGTCCACCCCGCGCATCCACCACCAGGCGTGCAGCTCCTGTCGGACCATCAGATGGTTGGCCGTCGTGTACCGGCTGGTTTCCGTGCGATGGCGTCCGAAGCCGCGAACGATGCGAATGCCGCCGAAGGACTCGGTAGCCTGACCGTCGATCGCCTGGCGCGACCTGCGAATGTCGCGCCACAATGGTCGGATTCGTGCGACCCACGTGCGATGCGTGTACCACACCGTCGGGATAAGGGCCACCGATCCCAGCAGCATCCGCCAGTCAACGAATATCAGGACGGCAAGGCTGCCCATCAACTGGACCACCGCTCGCCACGGGTTGTAGATCATGGCGAAGATCAGCTCGCCGATTCCGCCCGCATCCTCACGAAGAATGCTGGCGATACCCCCGCTCTTGAGTCGCTGGACCCGATGGAGCGGAAGGCGGATGGCATGGTCGAACACTTTTCGGCGTGTGGCCGCACCGACGCGTTTGGAGATGCGCGTGGCCTGCCATCGGCCCCACATTCCGACGGATACCGCCAGCAGCGAGAGCCCGCACATCCAGACTGCAATCCAGCCTAGTAATCGTTGCGGTTCGCTTGGGATCCCCAGCCATCCCGGCAGCTCGGGCGGCAGCGGTTTGGCACCCAGCACGCTATCGAAGACGAGTTTCGTGCCGTAGAGTGGGGCAATTCCCGCCAGCGTCGCAATCGAAAGCGTCCCCAGGGCCAGCAGCAGCGTACGCCGATGCCCGCGGAGCATCGACCAGAACTCGCGAAACAGAACGACGAACCCCCGGCCGCGCCGAACCGACTTCTTCTCGATGGTGCCGGGCGAATCGCGTGCGTCTTCGCGCAGTATGTCTGTTGTCCGGTCGTGGCCCGTGCGAATCCGGTCACGGTACTTCCGGTAGCGGGCGCGGCTCGATCTAGGTTCCGGGCGCATTCCAGGATCGTAGCCGAATTTTGGGCAGCGGTCATGCGCGGACCGGGTGTCGATCGTGGTGCAGACGCGACAGGGCTTTGCGCTCCTGACTCGCCGATGGCGTCGGCTCTCGACCCATTCCAGGGCTACGCTGTTTACGTCTAAACGGTTCGTTCGCCCGCGGCCAATGCCGGTGCCCGAACGGGTGAGGACAAGACCGCCACCCATCGGGCCCACGTCGTCGTCACCACCGTACGGATCCGCGGCAGCGCAATCCGGATAGAGCCAGCACATGCCCGCCGTCGACCGGACCAGCCGATCGTCACCCGACCGTATGCAGAGCCGAAGAGGCGCGCCTGCCGGTGGCCTGCGTTACGCTGTCGGGCGGCCTCACCTGTGACGAGTTCGGGCGCTCAACTTGAGCATCGTGCCCAACTGGTTTCGCTCAATGCAGCCGGTTCGGTACCGGCAATATGGGACTCTCCACTACCCGTTACCCGTGACTCGGCGTCAGCCCTTGAATCAGAACGCATGGCGGATTACCATGGATAATATCCAGGGGTCTGGAGTCCCTGCCTAGGGGGAAAGGAGACGATCCGATGATCGTACCGCGTTACGCCACCACGTGCATGGCCGGTCTTGCCCTTTGGTGTGCATCAACGCCGAGTTCGGCTCAAACCTACAGCCTGACGCCAGTGGGCGACTTGCCGGGTCAGAGCTTCGCCAGTTGGGGCACCCGGTTGAACAACAATGACCACATCACCGGCGAGAGCATCAGCGCCGACAGCGGCGTTTGGGTCGAGGCCTTCCACTGGGACACCGCAACGATCATCCCGTTGGGGAGTATCAATCCGACGCCGTTCTTCACCAAAGGCAAGGACGTCAACGATCTCGATGAGGTCACCGGCTGGAGTCTGACCGACGACGGCTGGCAGGGTTTCTTCTGGGATTCGGGCGGGGGGATGATTGGGATCGGCTACGACGGCGCGTGCGCCGGCGGCGAGGGCCCGACTTTCACCAGCTACGGCGAGGGGATCAACAACTTCAGCCAGGTGGTGGGCACCACGAGCACGGCCACCAACTGCGGCGAAGCGTTCATCTGGTCGGGGGGGACGTTTACGAATCTGCTGGGCTTCTTGTCTGGTGACGTCGAATCCGGCGCCTACGACCTCAACGACGCCTCACCCGTCCAGGTCGTCGGGCGCAGCATCGACGCATTCGGCAAGCGTCAGGCCATGATCTGGGATTCGGTCAACGGCATGGTCGCGTTGACGAGTCTGTCCGGGTACGACGAGTCGGACGCGGTGGCGGTGAACGATTTGGGCGACGTGGTCGGCATCTGCTACGACAACGTCAACGGCGTCAACATGGCCACCACCTGGCTGACCTCCAACGGGATGGCCCCGCAAGCGCTAGGCTACGTCAACACGGGGGACTACATCAGTCAGTGCTGGGATATCAATAACTCGGTCGAGGTGGTCGGCGAGAGTTCCGGCTCTTCGGGCGGCGTGGGGTTCATTTGGGATTCGGTCAACGGGCTGCGCGACCTGAACAACCACCTCGATGGATCGGGTGCGGGATGGCAACTCTGGTGGGCCCGGGGAATCAACCAATCCGGCCATATTTCCGGAACCGGCACGAATCCGGCTGGCGATACCGAGGCGTATCTGTTGCAGCCGGTCGGCGACGACGGGGCCTGTTGCATACCGGGTGTCGGCTGCTTTGTAACCTCGGAGGACGACTGCGTCGGCCAGGGTGGTACGTTCCTGGGCGGCGGCACCGACTGTGGGCCTCCTGATCCGTGCCTGGCCGGTTCCGACGGCGCATGCTGCGATGTGCCGGGCGTGGGTTGTTTCGTGACCACTGAGGACGACTGCCTCGGGGCGGGCGGTACGTACCAGGGCGACGGGACGACCTGCAACCCGGATCCGTGTTTGGTCACTGGCGCATGCTGCACCGAGGACGCCGCGGGCAATCCCATCTGCATCGACACGAATCAAGACGATTGCGACTCGATGATGGGGTTCTATCAGGGCGACGGCACGACGTGCGATCCGGATCCCTGCGACTGCACCGAGCCGCCCGTCGACATGATCGCGTGGTGGCCGTTGGACGAGGTGGCCGGCACCGTGGCAGAGGATATTCTCATCTTCAGCAATGACGGCACTCACGTCGGACCGATTCCTCCGCTTCCCACGCCCGCGCCGGGCATGGTCGCAGGGGCTCTGGAATTTGATGGCGTCGATGACGAGGTCCGCGTCCCGGACGATTCGGTGCTCAACTTCAACAGCTTGAGTAGTGGGGCAGGCGATTTCTCCATCGATGCCTGGATTTTCGCCGACACCTTCTCGGTGACCCACGCGCCGATCGTGGACAAACGCGACGGAAAGACCGGGTACTACTTCTATCTACTGGACGGCAACCCGTCGCTCATGCTGGCCGACAACGGAACCGCCCCGGGTTGGACCGAGTTCTGCTGCGGTGGGCCGTTGATCCTGCCGGGAACGTGGCGTCACGTGGCCGTCACCGTGGATCGTGACGATCCTGCGGGCATTAAGTTCTATGTCGATGGCGTACTTGCTCCTCCACCGACCGTCGGCGATCCGACCCTTCGGCCGGGGGATCTGACCAACCCGGACGATCTTTTGATCGGGGCCGCGGCCTACACCTACACGCCGGGCGACGGGCGACCCTTCTTCGACGGACGCATTGACGAAGTGGAGATTTTCCGCGGCGCGATTACGGCCGCTGAAATTTTTGCGATCTACAACGCGGGCCACGCAGGCAAGTGCAAGCCGGACGATGGGGCATGCTGCATCCAGGGGCTGCCTTGCCAGATCCTTGGGGAGGATGAGTGCCTCGCCCAGGGCGGCGTCTTCCAAGGGGCGGGTACGGACTGCGATCCCGACCCATGCGTCCTCACGGGTGCATGCTGCACCGAGGATGCCGATGGCACGCCCCTCTGCATCGAAGTCTCGGCAGTCGAATGCGAGGCCGTGATGGGAATCTACTACGGCGACGGGACATCGTGTACGCCCGACCCCTGCCTGCCGCATGGCGCATGCTGCGTTGAGATAGCCGGCGTCTCCACCTGCATCGAGCTCCTCGAGACCGACTGCGACGACTTGATGGGTATCTACCAGGGCGACGGCACGACGTGCGTGCCCGATGACCCCTGCACACCGATCGGTGCATGTTGCGCCGAGGACGCCGCGGGTAACCCCTTCTGCATCGAAACCACCGAAGCTGACTGCGACGATTTGATGGGCGTCTATCAGGGCGACGGCACGACCTGTACGCCCGATCCCTGTCTGGTAGGGGCGTGCTGCATCGATGATGGTGCGGGCGGCACATTCTGCATCGAGACCACGGTTGATGATTGCCTTAGCCAAAACGGCATCTACCAGGGCGACGGCACGACGTGCACGCCCGATGATCCATGCGAGCCTGAGGTCGGCGCCTGTTGCCAAGATGACGGCAGTTGCATCGATGGCCTATCGGCCGGTGAATGCGAGGATCAATTCGGTGGCACCTATCTGGGCGACGGAACCACGTGCGCGGACGCCGAATGCGTTGGTGCTTGTTGCTTCCAGGACGGATCCTGCATTGACGCCATCTCACCGATCGAGTGCCAATCCCTGGGTGGAGACTTCCAGGGAGTTGGAGTATTGTGCGCTGACGTTACCTGTCCCGCTCCGATCGGGGCGTGCTGCGTGTTCGATCCCGCAACGGGTGAGTTTGTTTGCAATCAAACCACGTTTATTGAATGTGAAGCGGTTGGCGGTACCTATTTGGGCGACGGCGTGCCGTGCGATCCCGATCCCTGCAACCCCGACCCGACCGGGGCCTGCTGCATCGAAACCCAGCCCGGCTGCATCATTACCACGCCGGATAATTGTGAGGCACTGGGAGGCTTCTACAACGGCGACGATACGACGTGCGATGATATTCTCTGTCCGAAGGTGTGCGAACTAGACCTGAGCACGGGCACCACCAACGGCCTGCCCGATCCGTTCGGGGCGGTCGATCCGGATTGGACGGTGAACTTTACGCCGACCAGCGGCGCCGGTCCAGCCTATAGCATTGCGCCGGTGACCGCCTGGGTCACCACCAGCGGGGCCAACTGGATCGATCCGTTCAATACGGGCGGCTCGGGTTCCAGCGGTTACGATCCGGTCGGTGCTTATGAGTTCCAGATCCAATTCACGCTCGACTTTGCGACGCAACAGGACTTCGTTCTGTCCATCGACGTGGCTGCGGACAACGCCTCCAGTTACTTCCTCAATGGCAATCCGATTGGCAGTTCCACCGGATTCGGTGCGCTGAACACGGTCTCGACCACCAACCAGGCCTTCTTCCTCGACGGGCTCAACACCCTGGTCGCCACCGCGAGCAATTCCAGCCTGTGGATGGGTCTATTAGTAGATGGTGACGTGACTTGGAGGTGTGTGGCCGCCGATCTGTCTACCGGTACCACCGGCGGGACGGTGGATCCGTTCGGAACCATCGATCCGGATTGGACGGTGAACTTCACACCGACCACCGGCATCGGCCCGGCGTTCAGCATTGCGCCGGTGTCGTCGTGGGTAAACACCGCCGGGGCCAACTGGATCGACCCCTACAACACCGGCGGGTCGGGTGGCTCAGGTTTCGATCCGTTCGGCAACTACCAGTTCCAGATTCAGTTCACCCTGGACTTCGCCACCCAGAGCAATTTCGATCTGACGATCGATACGGCCGTCGATAACGCAGCCACCTTCTTCCTCAACGGCAACTCCATCGGCAGCCCCGCCGGTTTCGGGACGTTGACCACGCTGAACACGTCGAATCAGTCGTTCTTCGTCAACGGGGTGAACACGTTGACGGCCAACGTCTTCAACGCGGGCTTATGGATGGGGTTGCTGGTCGATGGCGAGGTGACCGCCGATTGTGGCGAGGCCCAGATCGGGGCCTGCTGCATTGACGATCCCGATCTCGGGCCGATCTGTATTGAATTGACGCCGCAAGAGTGCGAGGACAAGAACGGCATTTACCAAGGCGATGGCGTCACCTGCGCGGAGATTTCTTGCGATCCTACCGGGGCCTGCTGCACCGAGGACGACTTTGGCAATCCGCTCTGTTTCGAGACCACCGAGGATGACTGTGACGACCAAGGCGGGCTGTACTTGGGCGACGGCACGGATTGCGACGTGGACCCACCACCCTGCCCGCTCGTGGGGGCCTGCTGCACCGAGGACGCCGCGGGCAATCCGATCTGTTTCGTGACCACCGAGGATGATTGTGACGACCAGGGTGGCCTGTACC